>JAILCU010000134.1 GCA_024690405.1 Bacteroidales bacterium | reverse complement strand
GCCGGAAGAAGTATTTTCAATTTTCAATTTTACAATTTTCAATTTCATATGTCCTCAGATATTCTTTCTACGATCATTGCCCACAAGAGGGAAGAGGTGGCGCGTATGCGCGCTCCCAAGCCTTCGCTCCGGGAAGCGCTGCTGAATAGCCCGACGGGAATCATTGCCGAATTCAAGCGGCGGTCCCCTTCGAAGGGCTGGATTAAAGAAGACGGGCGTGCAGGCACAATACCGCTCGCTTACCAGAAGGCTGGAGCCGCGGCGTTGAGTATCCTCACCGACAAAGCGTTCTTCGCCGGGCACGATCGTTTCATCCCAGAAGCGCGCGAGTCTGGCGTCACGCTCCCGATCCTCTACAAGAACTTTGTCATCGACGAGATGCAAGTCTACGAGGCCGCCCTGTGCGGAGCCTCTGCCATTCTGCTCATCGCAGCTTGTCTCAGCGTGGACGAATGCCGTCATCTGACAGAAGTAGCACACAGTGTCGGTCTTGAAGTTCTGCTCGAGATACATAGCGACAAAGAACTGATATACAGCAGCTTACCCGTAGAGTGCATTGGCGTAAACAACCGGCACCTCGGCACTTTCGTCACAGATGTCAAGCAGTCGTATCACATGGCTGAGCTGCTGCGCGAACGCCTCTATGAAATGAAAATGAAACGCCTTGGCGCAGCGTTCCTTAAGGAGCAGGAGAGCGGCCATACAGAACTCCAGGCAACCCTGGACAACGACCTCCCCGTTCTGGTAAGCGAGAGCGGCATCAGCGATCCATCCACCATATCGGCCCTGCGCGAGGTAGGTTTCCGCGGATTCCTTATCGGCGAAACCTTCATGCGCGAAGAGGACCCCGGTGCAGCACTACAGGCATTCATCAGCAACGTGCAGGGGTAACTCCAGCTAACGCTTCACAAGACACTTGGCCAGGAAACAGGCCGAGGAATGCGAATAGGCACCCGCCTAAGGCAAGCCATCGGACAGCATCAGACACTCACCTCATCACAGACCGGGGAGCGCTGAATATGAATTGATTATGTACATTCCCTAAAAAAACCACTTATGAACTCTCCCCTCATTAAAGTTTGCGGGATGCGCGAGGGCACCAATATCCAGGCCGTCGCTGAACAAGCCAGACCCGACTGGATGGGCTTCATCCTATGGCCGGGAAGCAAACGGTACGTAGACACGGTGCCTTCATACATGCCGCCTGCAGACGTGAAGCGCGTGGGCGTGTTTGTCGATCCGACCATCGAAGAAGTGCTGCAAGCCCGTCAGCAATTTGGGCTGAATCTTGTACAACTTCATGGAAAGGAGACACCCGGATTTTGCCTCGCCCTGAAGAGCGCTATCGCAGCAGAAGCACTCCCCCCGCTGCCGATTATCAAGGCATTCGCCATCTCCTCGACAGACGACCTCGCAGCCACGTCGGATTACATCCGACAGGATGAAGGAAGGGCCTCATGCACGGATGCCTTCAAGCCGGCAGACTACTTTCTGTTCGACACCCGCACACCCCTTGTTGGCGGAAGCGGGCAGCAGTTCGACTGGCACATACTCGACGCATACACCGGTTCCACGCCTTTTCTACTGAGCGGAGGCATCGGTCCGGAGGACGCAGAACGCCTGCACACATTCCAGCATCCACGCTGCATCGGCTTTGACCTGAACTCACGCTTTGAGACAGCGCCTGCCATGAAGGACGCAGAAGCGCTCGCAGGATTCATCAGGCGGGTGAGGCAAGCAGGGGACCTCGCTTGAAAGCGAGGGGACGGCGATCTGGTTTTCATTTTTCAATTTAATTTCATTTTCACTTTTCATTCGATATGTCACGCATTAAAGATCTTTTTGAGAACAAAACAACCGGCATCCTTTCGCTCTATTTTTGTGCCGGACATCCGACGAACATTCCTACATCGCATATCATTCGCACCCTTGCACGCCGAGGTATTGACATGCTGGAAATCGGCATTCCCTTCAGCGACCCGATGGCCGACGGTCCTGTCATTCAAGACGCTGCGACCAAGTCCCTGCACGGGGGAATGACACTGCGACGCCTCTTCACTGAACTCGAGGACATTCGCAGCGATGTCAGCATACCACTGATCCTGATGGGCTATCTCAATCCTATCATGCAGTTTGGGATCGAGGCTTTCTGCCAGCGCTGTGCAGAAGTAGGCATCGACGGAGTCATCATCCCCGACCTGCCCTTTGCCGACTACCTGCGTGATATCAAGCCCGTAGCCAACCGCTATGGTTTGAACGTTATCATGCTCATCACCCCCGAGACCTCCGACGAGCGCATCCGTCTCATAGACGAGCACACCGATGGCTTCATCTACATGGTTTCCTCAGCGGCAACCACAGGTGCCCAGCGCGAATTCGATGCTCAAAAGCAGGCCTATTTCAAGCATGTGGATGATTTGAAGTTGCGCAATCCGCGGATGATAGGCTTTGGCATAAGCAATAAACAAACGCTTGCATCAGCACAGAGCGCCGCTGCGGGCGCCATCATCGGCTCGAAGTTCGTCAGCCTCCTCGACGAGACGCAGGACCCGGAAGTTGCACTCACGCGACTGCTGGAGGCGCTCAACAGTTAAAAGAGCAAGGGGGACAGCAGAGGGAGCCTCGCTCAATAGCGAGGGAACGACGGCAAGGGTGGCGTGCGGGAGGCGTATCAGCGGTGCTCGAAGTGCTGATAGTCTTTCCGTGTACGCCAGGCTCCGCCCCAAGTGAAGCCATGAGCGGTGAAGAGACGATAGGCCAAATCGGTGCGGTCAATCTTGTGGGCAAAAGCTTTTTGGCGATTGACATAAGGGCCGGCAGTAACCGGCTGAATGACGGTTCTGCCGTTGCGGGTCTTCACACAGGGATTCTCCAGGGGATTGATATCAATGGCCAATCCCCGGGAATGCTTCGACAAGTTCTTCGAACCGGCAACGGCCCGGAAACAAAAGCAAGAGGTATTGTTGGCACGCATGGACTGCTCGTCATCTGCCCCGAAATCATCGATGAGGCGGACGCTGGCAATAGGATAACGATGAGCATAGAGTTGACGGAAGATGTCGAGCAAAGCCGATGCAATGGTGCGATGACAGACCAGTTCGCCCCGACGGACCTGCCCCTCGTAGTCGTAATGCAGGATTTGGAGATAACGCAAATCGCTGCGACGCACTCCTGCCGCTGCAGCCTTGCTCACCGGGAACGAGACATTGCGCATACGCTCGAAAATGCTGTCGGGGATGGCAACAGCAACAAAGTCATCCGTAGGCAATGAGGGCGCATCAAGAAGCCCCCTGGCAGCCAAGGCATGAAAAGGCATTGCGAAGACTGCTACGAAGCAAAAGCAGCACACCACAGAAAGACAAGCACAGGCGGAAAGACTACATTTCCTTAACATTTCAAGTAAATCTATGATATTTTGTTTGACGTTGCAAATGTATAGATTTTTTTTCGTACCTTTGCACTCAGAAAACAATAAATGTTCACTCTATGAAAAAATTTCTCTTTTTGCTGGCCATGTGCCTCCCCTTGAAAGGACTGGCGTGCACCAATCTCATCGTTGGCAAGGGTGCTTCGGCCGACGGCTCAGTGATGATCACCTATGCAGCTGACGACTACGGCTCGTATGGCTACCTCCACTTCTATCCAGCCGGACATCACCAGCCGGGCGAGATGCGGGCGCTCTACGACTACGAGACCAGCAACTACCTGGGCGAAATACCCGAAGCGCCCTATACCTACGGCGTCATCGGACAAGTCAACGACCAACAGTTGAGCATCATGGAAACCACCTTTGGCGGTCGCGAAGAACTCGCTGACTCCACTGGCCTGCTGGACTACGGCAGTCTGATGTACCTGACGTTGCAACGCGCCAAGAACGCCCGCGAGGCTATCGACGTGTGGACAAATCTGGTGGAAACCTACGGCTATCAATCCGAGGGCGAGAGCATCACCATTGCCGACCCCAACGAAGTATGGATTCTTGAAATGATCGGCAAGGGTCCCGGCCGCAAGGGCGCCGTATGGGTAGCCCGCCGTCTGCCCGACGACTGTGTGACGGGTCACGCCAACCAAGCCCGCATCACCACCTTTCCGCTGAAGGACAAGAAGAACTGCCTCTACTCGAAGGACGTCATTTCCTTTGCCCGCGAGAAAGGTTATTTCACGGGCAAGGACAAGGACTTCTCGTTCCGCGACGCCTACGCCCCCAACGACTTCAGCGCCCGCCGCATCTGCGAGGCACGCGTGTGGAGTTTCTTTAACCGCGTTGCCGACGGCATGGACCGCTATATACCTTATATCTTAGGCAAGGACGAACAAACCGAAGAGATGCCATGGTGTATCCGTCCCGACCATCCCGTAACACTCAACGAGGTAAAGCAAGCCATGCGCGACCATTTCGAAGGCACTCCCCTCGAAATGACATCCGATTTGGGAGCCGGTCCGTACGAGGCCCCCTACCGCCCTACTCCCCTCTATTTCGAAGTAGACAGCAAGAAGTACTTCAACGAGCGTCCCATCTCCACTCAGCAGACGGCCGTCACCTATCTGGCACAACTGCGCTCCTGGCTGCCGAACCACATCGGCGGCGTGCTGTGGGTGGGTTTTGACGACGGGAACATGGTCCCATATGCGCCTGTCTATTGCTGCTCGACCTTGTGTCCTGAAGCCTACGCAGAGAAGACAGCCGATCCCTTCACCTTCTCCATGAAGAGTGCCTACTGGATGCAGAATGCCCTTTCGAACTTCGTATATCCCCGCTATTGCCAACTCTTCCCCGAGGTGCAACGCCAACGCGACGCCCTTGACAGAGAATTTGAGACAATGCAAGCCCAGGTGGAGAAAGAAGCAGCCACGATGACCGACGCCGATGCCGTCCGCCATCTGACAGGCTACACCTCGCGCGCTGCCGGCCTGATGATGGACCGTTGGCGCCAACTCTTCGAGCGCCTGATCGTGAAGTACAACGACATGACTGAGAAGCCCGAAACAGAAGACGGCCAATACAAGCGCACCGCTGGCGGTGACCACGTGCCTGTGATACGTCCCGGTTACCCCGAACGCTACAAACGAGAAGTGGTGAAAGCCACCGGCGACCGCTATTTGGCACCCGCCAAATAGCCTGCTACGATTTACTATCACCTGCTATCCTCCCAAAATTAACTGTTCGGAAATGGAAAAAACATTCAGCTATCCAAGCAACCTGTCCAAGCGCGAGCGCTACACCGCTTTTATCGAGGATTACACAACGATGATTGAAGGCGAAGACGACCTCGTCAGCCTGTTGGCCAACACCGCAGCCGCCTTGCACGAGGCCTTTGGCTTCTTTTGGGTGGGTTTCTATTTAGTGCACGACGAGACATGGTTGCACTTGGGACCCTTTCAGGGTCCTGTAGCCTGCACACGCATCAAACGTGGCCGTGGCGTCTGCGGCACAGCATGGGCAGAGGAGCTCACCGTGGTCGTTCCCGACGTGGACCAGTTCCCCGGACATATCGCCTGCAGTTCTGCCTCGCGCTCAGAGATTGTTGTACCCTTGCTCAACACTGAAGGCAAGGTCGCAGGTGTGCTTGACATCGATAGCGAGCATCTCAACACCTTCGACGACGTCGACAAAGACGGGTTGGAGGGCGTCGTAAAGGCTTTGATGGGCAACATTGGATAAGACCCTCGCCCAATGGCGAGGGCACGACGGCCCGAGCAAGGGGAACACGGCAAGGGGAAACAGGGGGAGCAACGCCCAATGGCGAAGGGGAAGGCGGGACGAGGGAGAAGGCGGGACGAGGGGGAGGCGGACGAGGGGGAAGGCTGTGGGAGCAAAAGAAACGCCCAATGGGCCATAGAGAAAAGGAAAGGGCTTGCAAGCAATGTTTAAGCAATGTTGAAGCTGCTTAAGCAAAGTTTGCAAGCCCGACTCTTTTTCTGAAGTAAAGGATGAAGGCATCCGCTACTTCAAGATCAGCACGCTTGTTACTTATCGCCGAAATAACGCTTGTACAGGCCTTCGAAGCCCTTGCCATGGCGAGCCTCGTCCTTAGCCATCTCGTGTATGGTGTCATGAATGGCATCGTAGTTGAGAGCCTTAGCCTTCTTCGCGATATCCATCTTGCCGGCGCAAGCACCACACTCAGCCTCCATGCGTTTCTTCAAGTTGGTCTTGGTGTCCCAGACACACTCACCAAGGAGTTCGGCGATACGGCTTGCGTGATCAGCCTCTTCAAAAGCATAGCGCTTGAACGCTTCAGCAATCTCGGGATAGCCTTCGCGGTCGGCCTGACGGGACATGGCCAGATACATACCCACTTCAGAGCATTCACCTTCGAAGTGAGACTTCAGTCCTTCCCAGATCTCTGGGTCGCAACCTTTAGCAACGCCAATCTCATGCTCTGTGACATAGGTCAGACCTTCTTCTTTCAGTTCTTTGAACTTACTGGCAGGAGCCTTGCAGACAGGGCAGCGTTCAGGGGGTTCGGGACCTTCGTGGATGTAACCGCAAACGGTGCAGACAAATTTCTTGTTCATAATTGATTTTGTGTTTATAGGTTGAAAGTGGGTGGCGAGCCTTACCCGTCGCCCTCGGGTTTTGTTTTAAAACAAAGCAAAGTAACGACATTTTCACGCAATCTCCAAACTTTTTGGACGAAAAATAGAAAAAAGGAGTTCTTTTCACAAAGAAATCGTTACCTTTGCCCCCAAAATAAAATTTATCAAGAAGAAATGAATTACGGTTTTGTCAAGATTGCATCAGCCGTACCAGAGATACGTGTCGCTGATCCCAAGTACAATGTAAGTCAGATAGAGAGCCTCATTATCCAGGCCGAAGGTCGTGGCGTAGAGATTATCTGTCTGCCAGAATTGTGCCTTACCGGTTACACCTGTGCCGATCTTTTCTCGCAGCAGCTGCTGCTCGACGAAGCTGAAATGGCGCTCATCCACCTGATGAACTTCTCGCGCTCGCTTGACATCATCTCTATCGTGGGGCTGCCCGTCAGTTTCCGCGGTTCCCTGGTCAACTGCGCCGCAGTGGTCCAGAAAGGGAAGTTGTTGGGATTGGTGCCAAAGACCTACCTGCCCAACTACCGCGAGTTTCAGGAGCGCCGCTGGTTCACCAGCGCCGCCGACCTCCCCTCCGATGCTACCGTATTGCTTTGCGGGCAACAGGTGGTGATGTCAGCCCGCCAACTGTTCCGTACCCCCACCTGCACCTTCGGCGTTGAACTTTGCGAGGACCTGTGGGCACCCGTTCCGCCCTCCTGTGACCAAGCACTGCAGGGAGCTGACATTATCTTCAATCTCAGTGCCGACAACGATGTCGTCGGCAAATACGAATACCTTGAGAGCCTGCTCTGTCAGCAGAGTTCGCGCCTCATCAGCGGTTATGTCTATTCCGCTGCAGGTTTTGGAGAGAGCACCCAGGACCTGGTGTTCAGTGGTAAGGCCCTGATTATGGAATGTGGTAAAATCATTGCCGAAGGAGAGCGCCATTCCATGAAGGCCCAACTTTTGGAAGGCGAAATTGACGTGGAACGTATTCGCGCCGATCGCCGTCTGAATACCACCTTTGCTGCTTGTGCAGCCCGGGAGCGTACAGCTCCTTATCGCGTTGTCGAGACAGCCCTCATCACCCAGCATGAGTTTCACCTTATGCGTAGCATCGATCCGCATCCCTTCGTCCCCACGGGCTCACACCTCGACGAACGTTGCCGAGAAATCATCAATATACAAACCGAAGGACTGGCCAAGCGTCTGCATCACATCGGTTGCCAAACCGCTGTAATCGGCATCTCCGGAGGTCTCGACTCCACCCTGGCACTGCTTGTCACCGTAGAAACTTTCGACCGTCTGAAACTCGACCGCCACGGAATCGTCGGCGTAACGATGCCTGGCTTCGGCACCACCGACCGTACCTACAACAATGCGGTTGACCTGATGCACGCCTTAGGAATCACCATTGAAGAGATCAATATCGGGAAATCCGTGATGCAGCATTTCGAAGACATCGGTCATCACCCCGACACCCACGACGTGACCTATGAAAACTCACAGGCACGCGAGCGAACGCAAATCCTCATGGACCTGGCCAACCAACTGAACGGTCTGGTCATCGGTACAGGCGACCTCTCGGAGCTGGCCCTCGGCTGGTGTACCTATAACGGCGATCACATGTCGATGTACGGTGTCAATGCCGGTGTACCCAAGACCCTCGTGCGTCATCTTGTGACGTGGATGGCACAGAAAGACCCGCAGTCGCCCGCCTCACGCATCCTCCTCGATATTGTCGATACACCCATCAGTCCGGAGTTGCTCCCGGCCAATACCAGCAGCGATGCCACCACCCTCAACAGCACTATTGCCCAAAAAACCGAGGATTTGGTTGGACCCTACGAATTGCATGATTTCTTCCTCTATTACGCCTTGCGCTTCGGTTTCCGTCCGTCCAAGATTTACTATCTTGCCCAACAAGCCTTTGGCAATGCCTATCCTGTGAACATCCTCAAGCAATGGCTTCGCAATTTCTACCACCGCTTCTTCGGTCATCAGTTCAAACGTTCCTGTTTGCCCGATGGTCCCAAGGTAGGTAGCATCAGCCTCTCGCCGCGTGGCGATTGGCGCATGCCCAGTGATGCTTGTCGCGAAGCTTGGTTGGCAGAATGCGATGCCCTGTAGGAATCTTCAAGCAAAGACATACGACAAAGAGGAGCGGCATCATGCGGCCTGCCCAGAAAGAAAATAGCATTGCAATGACTTGCAATGCTACTTCAATGGTTATCTGATCTTGTTTAGATAATCTTATCCAGCTTGGAGAGGTTCTCAGCCACATCTTCGTCAGTGACTTCGTAGTCCTGCAGGTTGCCCGCCAGATACTGATCGTAGGCCGTCATGTCAATGAGTCCGTGTCCGCTCAGATTAAATAGGATCACTTTCTCCTCGCCCGTTTCCTTACATTTCTCAGCCTCACGGATGGTAGCTGCAATGGCGTGGCAACTCTCAGGTGCAGGAATAATGCCTTCGACCTGCGCAAAGAGGGTTCCCGCCTTGAAGGATTCCAACTGCTTGATATCAACGGCTTCCATCAAGCCATCCTTCAGCAACTGGCTGACGATGACACCTGCACCATGGTAGCGCAAGCCACCGGCATGGATGTTGGCTGGCATGAAGTTATGTCCCAAGGTGAACATAGGCAGTAACGGAGTGTAACCGGCTTCATCACCGAAGTCATACTGGAACTGGCCGCGTGTAAGTTTCGGGCAGGAAGAGGGCTCGGCAGCAATGAAGCGTGTCTTCTTACCCTCCAGAATGTTGTGGCGCATGAAGGGGAACGACACGCCACCGAAGTTGGAACCGCCGCCGAAGCAGGCAATGACCATGTCAGGATATTCGCCAGCCATTGCCATCTGCTTCTCTGCCTCCAGGCCTATCACGGTCTGGTGCAAAGCAACGTGATTCAGCACAGAACCCAGCGTATACTTGCAGTTGGGAGTGGACATCGCCAGTTCGATAGCCTCGGAGATAGCCGTTCCCAGCGAACCCTGGTTCATAGGATCGCGCGTAATGATGTCCTTACCGGCACGCGTCGACATTGAAGGCGAAGCCTCAACGGTAGCACCGAAGGTCTGCATGATAGAACGGCGATACGGTTTCTGATTGTAGGAGATCTTCACTTGATATACAGCGCATTCCAATCCAAAGACCTTGGCAGCATAAGAGAGAGCAGCCCCCCATTGACCGGCGCCGGTCTCGGTGGTCACGTTCGTCACACCTTGCACCTTATTATAATAAGCCTGTGCTATAGCGGAATTCAGTTTATGACTTCCCACAGGCGAAACGCTCTCGTTCTTGAAGTAGATATGTGCCGGTGTGCCCAATGCTTCCTCAAGTCCGTAAGCCCTCACTAATGGTGTTGAACGATAGTATTTATACATATCCCTTACGGGTTCGGGAATCAGGATCCAGGGATCCACCTGATTCAGTTCCTGGCGAGAGAGTTCTTCGGCGAAGATGGGATAGAGATCTTCTGCCTTCAAGGGCTCCTTGGTAGCAGGATTCAACGGTGGCAAAGGTTTGTTCACCATGTCAGCCTGAATGTTATACCAATGAGTTGGGATCTCGCTCTCGGGCAAGAAGAAACGTTTCTGTTTAGTGCTCATAACGTTTGTGTTGTTTTTAATAAGATGAATAAAAAGGATAAATAGATTTGATTTTGGTGCAAAAGTAACATTTTATTTCCAAAATCGCGCTATTTCCTACCACTTTTATTCATTGCCACATCAATTTAACAAACTTTCTTGCGACTCCGGGTCAAAAAGAATCACCATTTCAGATCGAGAACCAATGGCAGATGGTCACTAACCCCGCCATGATAAGTAACACCCCTAAAGGTGCGTTTGGGCATAATCCCCCCATAAGTCCTGTTCTCCTCCACCAGCCAAGGAAGCACGAGCGGACGTGCCATGGCTTTTGAAGCTATTTCCGGGGAGACGAGGATATGGTCAATCCATTGCCAGAAGCCTCGAAAGCAATAGCTTCCAAGCGCCTTCCTGTCATCGGTAAGTTGCAATGATATCTTTCGGAAAACAGGGTCGTTGGCATCAGCGTTGAAATCGCCCATTACCACAATCTTCGAAGCACCCGCAGCCTGAACGCTATCCACCGCCTGCCATAAGGTATTGGCCGCTAACATACGGTTGCGGTCCCCCTCTTGTCCACTGACCCTGCTCGGCAAATGAGCTACAAAGACATGCAGAGTATCGACGCCCCCGCCTGCCAACACGAGTCCTTTGGCATAAAGAATGTCACGTGTTGCCCGTAGGCCATGAGCCCGACTGGGCACGCGCAAGCTACGATGTTCACACAATCTGAAACTTGCCGGAGCATATAACAGAGCAACATCTACTCCTCTTTCATCCTCTGAATGTGTGACCACATAGTCATAGGTCAGGCGGCGCAACAGACTTCGGCGTGTAAGGGCATGAATGACGCTGTCATTTTCCACCTCGCACAACCCGACGAGATCCGGTAGTCTGCCGTCATCGTCTGATACCGCCACCAATACTCTCGCAATGTCATTGAGTTTCTGCCAGTAACGGTGGCTGTTCCAGTGCCGTTCACTACCGGGCAAGAATTCATTGTCATTGAAGCCCACATCGTGCACCGTATCAAACAAATTCTCAACATTCCAACTGACCACACGAAACGGAGAGACATGCTGAACGCCTATGCCCAACACCAACAATACAAAGAAAAACTTCTGCAGACAGTGCACAGCTGAAGAATTCTTGAAGACTCTATGGCGCCCTTCATTGAACAGTCACATCCGCGTCTTCCTCTCTTCGCATGAGAAAGAGAGGAACAGACGCGGATGCAAGTCTTCTCAATGATTGATTTCTGCCAATTCCTCCTGACTGATCACGGGCAGATGCTCTTCCTCGATAATCTGCTCTGCACGTTTGGGGTTATCCGTGCGGAAGATAAGGATGCCTTTGCCCCCTAAGAGGAAACTATACAGATAAATGATACCGACACCTTCCTGGGCAAAAGCGGCAATCGCGCTGGCCGCACTCCCAGGATGATTGTCCAACTGCAAGGCAAACACTTCATTCAGGTTGGCACTCATCCCCGCCTCTTGAAGAATCGTGCAGGCCAAATCAGGCTGTGTCGCTATAATACGACAGATTCCATAATCCATCGTATCCACAATATTTGTAGCCACTAACTGTATGCCCGCATTTTTCAGCAACTCCAGAATCTGAAGTAGCGTACCGGACTTGTTCTCTATAAAAACGGATAATTGCTGTATCATATTCGTTTAATGTTTAAAGTTTAATGGTTAAGGTTTAATGGTTAATGGTAACATGTTTAAAGTTTAATGTTTAAAGTTTAATGGTTATAGGATAGGCCTTTGCGGACATTTCTGTATTAAGTCACACCCTGTCGTCAGATGTTCCGCCCGGTGCTGGCCTAATTCCGAATCATTGAATCGTCTAATCCTTCAATCACAACTTTCTATTGTCCACAACGCGCTTGCTCTTTCCCTGGCTGCGTTCCAGCGTACCCTGCGGCAGCAGTTGCACTTTGGCCCGGATGCTGAGCACGCTCTTCAGTTTCTCCGAGAGTTTACGTTCGAGGGCGGCCAGTTCGGGCAGCAGTTCCGTCATGAATTCGTTGCGCAGTTCCACACGTACGGTGAGGCGGTCGAGGTTGTCAACGCGGTCAACGACGAGTTGATACTGCGGCTCGAACTCTTCGGTGGAGAGGATAACGCTCTCGACCTGCGAGGGGAAGACATTGATGCCTCGGATGATCAGCATATCGTCCGAACGGCCCAGGATGCGGCCCATTCTCACGGAAGTGCGACCACATGCACATTCGCCTTCCATCAGCGAACACAGGTCGCGCGTACGGTAGCGCAGCAGGGGCATTCCTTCCTTTGTCAAGGTGGTGAAGACCAGTTCTCCCGTACTGCCTACGGGCAGCGGCTCCAGTGTGTCGGGGTCGATAATCTCGGGGAAGAAATGGTCCTCGCAGATATGCGAACCGTGCTTCTCCTTGCATTCGTAACTGACGCACGGTCCCATGATCTCGCTCAAGCCATAGAGGTTAAAGCCTTGCAGACCCAGACGGCTCTCGATCTCGCGGCGCATGTCCTCGGTCCACGGTTCAGCACCGAAGGCACCGACACGCAGCCGGATATCTTCTTTCTTCACGCCTAACTTGTCCATCGTCTCGGCCAGATGCAGCGCATAGGACGGCGTACAGGCAATACCCGTAATGCCGAGGTCACGGATCAGGCGGATATGTTTCTCGGTATTGCCCGTGGAAGCCGGAACAACGGTCGCGCCGAGGTTCTCTACGCCATAGTGGGCGCCCAGACCGCCGGTGAAGAGGCCATAACCATAGGCCACCGAGAAGGTGTCTTCGCGGGTGATGCCATAGGCGTTCAGACAACGGGACATGCACTCGCTCCAGACGCCGATGTCTTTGCGGGTATAACCTACGATGGTGGGATTTCC
The DNA here is from genome assembly GCA_024690405.1 of Bacteroidales bacterium. Taxonomy (GTDB): domain Bacteria; phylum Bacteroidota; class Bacteroidia; order Bacteroidales; family Bacteroidaceae; genus Physcousia. Next base: position 8,421 of record JAILCU010000134.1, on the reverse strand, counting down.
CGTCGTTCCGCTGGAAGCGTGCACGCGCACAATCTCGCTCTGCGGAGCGGCTTGCAAGCCATAGGGATAGTTGTCGCGGAGGTCCTGTTTCGTCGTAAAGGGCAGTCGAACGATATCATCGATTGTCTTGATATCATCGGGCTCGATGTCCATCTCCTGGAGTTTGTGGCGGTAGAAAGGCACATTGTGGTAGACATAGTCCACAATCTTGTGCAACCGCCGTCCTTGCAGTTCGCGCATTTCCTCGCGACTCATGCATTCTTTGTTCGGATTCCAAATCATTGTTAGAGTTGTTTGTTAGGCGCGAACGTGATACCTTTTCTTATAAAAGAGGAACCCTTTATCTGATCGAGATCTCTATATAATAAGGAACGTATGCGCGCAGGGTAATTATTTGTGTTGGTGATCTTCGTTGAAAGCGCGCATCCGCTCTTCCATGGCCGGATAGAGTTCTTCGCGCATACGGCTTACACAAGCCCTGACACCTTGCTGAAGGCTGCCCGTGGTGGAGAGCGAGATACTCGAGACGCCGTAATAGAGCAGTTCTTTCAGCAGTTCGCCACCCGTCATGCCTGGGTAACCGATGGTGAAAAAGAAGCCGTCGCCCACGGGACGCGTCACATCGTGGTCGTAGACGATATAAAAGCCGTTGTCGGTAAATATCTTCTTCATGCGATGAGCCCGCAACTCGTATTCGCGGGTATCTTCCACGAAATTGATCTTTCCCTCGCAGGCCAGTCTCAACATCTCGGCATAGCCGTACTGCGTCGAGGCCGTGCAACCGCTCGTGATCATATACTGAATACTGGCGATGAAGGTGGGACCGAAGACACCGGTGTCGTGGTAACGCTCGGCCAGAGCGGGGAACTGACGGTCGAAGAGGTGATCGCTCAGGCAGGCAAGTGCCATGCGCTGACCGGCATAACTGAAGATCTTCGACGACGACAGCATGATGATATAGTTATCGGTGTACCGGGCCACGGTGGGCACATAGGGGGGCTCGTAGGGGTGCCCCAGGTCGCGACGGTAATCCATGCAGAAGTAGGCCAGGTCTTCCAGCACGACGACATCATGTTTCGTGGCCAGTTCGCCGATAATCTGCAGTTCTTCTTCCTCCAGACATATCCACGCGGGATTGTTGGGGTTGCTATAGACGATGGCTGCGATCGTGCCGTCGGCAAGTTCTTCCTCCAACTTCGCACGCAGCGCCTGGCCGCGATAGGGGAAGATGTCAAACTCGCGCCACTCTATGCCGAGCACCCTCAACTGCGATTTCTGGATGGGAAAACCGGGGTCGATGAACAGCACTCGTTGCTTCGCGGCATCGCGCTGGGTAACGGCGATGAACGACCCGAACGAGGCGGCTACCGAACCGGTCGTGGAAATACAGGCCCGGGGCGAGATATCTATATCGATGAAAGCCTTGACGAAAGCCGAGGCGGCTTCCTTCAGTTCGGGCACGCCGGCGGCTGCCGGGTATTGCGACCCTACACCGCGGTCTAGGGCCGCTTTCTCTGCCTCCACGCCGAAACGGTTCACGGGCAGTCCGGGCGACCCCTGGTCCATGCGGATGAAGGGTATGCCGGTCTTCTGTTCCAGGTATTGCGCCACCAGCAGCACTTCGCCGATGGTGGCGGTTGAGAGGTCGGCGACGTGACTCTGCACGCGCGCTTCCTCGACCAGTTCTTCGCTGAATATCTTCATGGTGAATGTTTTTATCAATGTTCGGGGTGCACCGCACGTCCCAACGCCAACGCCTTGATATTAGCCTCGACCACGGCTTCTCCCTTACGGCCGAAGACACGGCGCACGGCGGCGTCGAGTTGCTCACTGCTCAGTCCCAACACAGGTTGGGCTGCGCCAAGGAGAATCATGTTTGCCGAACGTGGGATGGCATGCTCCTTGGCCATTTGTTCGATATCGAAATGTACGACATGACGGACGCCTGCAAACGCAGCCTCCACGGCGGCCATTTCCGGGTAGTTGGGGATGTTCACAAATGGCACGCTGGAGGTGATGATCCATCCGTCCTCACGAAGGTAGGGCAGATAGCGCAGGGCTTCCATTGGTTCCATGGAGATGATGACATCTGCAGCCCCGCGAGGCACCAAATCGCTGCAAATGGGCTCACTCGAGAGGCGCAGCGTAGATTGTACATCGCCACCGCGCTGACTCATGCCGTGCACCTCGGCCTGCTTGATATAGAGGCCCTCGGCCATGGCGGCTTCTCCGATGATTGTGGCGATGGAGAGGATTCCCTGACCTCCGACCCCACAGAGTATGATATCTGATTTCATGATGTAAGGAAGGGACGAATTTTTATGTTTAAAGTTTAAGGTTTAAAGTTTAAGGCAAATACCTTTGAAAACTTCACCTTATTATTATAGTCATTTTATATTGTACGCCGGCCCGAAGAGGCGCCTTAGCGACGTTGGATTATTATGAATGATGAATGAGCACTCTTCAATTTACACTTCGTAGACTTTTGTCACGACTCGGCCATTTAAGAACAAGTCCTTATGGCACTCGCTGCTCCAAAAGTTCACTCTTCACTCTTCAAGTAACTCGTATTATTCACTTTTCACTCTTTCATTATTCACTCGCGCTACGCGCGCTGCTCTTTCACTTTTCACTGTTTATAACTCTTCCCTCGCCTCTTGAATGTCTGGATGCATTCTCTGCGGGGAATAATCACACTGACGCCGTGGTAGTTGATTTCTTCGCGGATGGTACGGGTGATTTCTTCCATATTCTTGGGCAAGGGCACGACGACATGCAGGTGCTCCGGCGCGACGCCCAGTCCCCGGCAAATCGCCTCGAACTTATTGGTGCCGGCCGAGTCCTGACCGCCCGTCATGGCCGTTGTCAGGTTGTCGGAGATGATGACGGTGATATCGGCATTCTCATTCACCGCGTCCAAGAGACCGGTCATGCCGGAATGGGTGAACGTGGAATCACCGATAACCGCTACGGCGGGCCACTGACCGGCGTCGGCTGCGCCCTTTGCCATGGTAATGCTGGCTCCCATGTCCACACACGAATGAATGGCACGGTAGGGAGGCAGGAAGCCAAGGGTATAGCAACCTATATCGCCGAAGACGCGCGGGTTCTCAAACTCTTTCAGCACCTCGTTCAACGCGGTATAGACATCGCGGTGGCCACAGCCTTGACACAACTGCGGCGGACGAGGAGCTACGACTTCTGCCGCCCGGGCGATGGTTGCATCTTGCAAGCCGTGAGGCGACTCTGCGAACTGAACGCCTAATGCGGCCAGGGCACAACGGACACTGTCCGGTGTGAGTTCACCCGTGCGGGGCAATTCTCCCGTCAGTCGTCCGAGCACCATCTTGCTTTCGGCTACACCACGCAACTGTTCTTCGATGAAGGGCTGTCCCTCCTCCACCACCAACACTCGCTCACAGTCGTTCAGCAACCGGCGCACCATGGTCTTGGGTAAGGGATACTGTGTAATTTTCAGCACCGGTACACCCACTCCTTTGCTGGTGCGCAAGTTCTCCATGACGTAGTTATAGGCGATGCCGCTGGCCAGTATGCCAAGAGGGGAAGCACCCTCGACACGGTTCTGACCGCCCAGCCTCTCATAGGTGTTATAGCACGATAACGAGGCATCTTCTTCCAACTGTTCTTGTTGCGCCACGACCTTGTCGTTTCGTCTGCGGGCATTCACAGGGAGCAACACCCAGTTGGAGGCCAATGCACTGTAGTTCAGTGCGTTTTCAGCCTTCGACTTGATTTTTACTTCAACTTCGGCGCGGGAGTGTGCCATACGTGTCGTGACGCGGAAAAGTACAGGAAGGCACTGACTCTCAGAGTATTCAAATGCATCGCTAATCATCTCGTAAGCCTCCTGTTGAGACGACGGCTCAAACATTGGAAGCATAGCGAACTTACCATAGAAGCGCGAGTCCTGTTCATCTTGCGAGGAGTGCATCGAAGGATCGTCGGCAACCACTACGACCACTCCCCCATTCACACCTGTCATGGCGCTATTGACAAACGGATCGGCACATACATTCAGACCTACGTGCTTCATGCACACCATCGCGCGCTTGCCCATATAAGACATGCCTAAGGCCGCTTCCATGGCCGTCTTCTCATTGGTGCACCAACGGGAATGGAGTCCCCTTTCACGGGCTACGGGGTTTTGCTGAATGTATTCGGTAATCTCAGTAGAGGGTGTTCCGGGATAGGCATATACGCCCGACAAGCCGGCATCAATTGCCCCTTGTGCTATCGCCTCATCACCTAAAAGTAATTTCTTCATCAGATTAAATCAATAAACTGCCGGAAAGAGCAGCCGTTATTTATATCGTTAAGTTTTTTACCAATCTTTCTTAAGGATGAGAATAGAGAGTCATATCCACTTCGTAGCACGTAATTAGTTGAACCCCACTCTTCCTCTTCACTCTTCACTAATTATCATTTCTCCCTATCCTTCAGCACAGGAAACTTCTTACGGAAGGCTTCCAGTGCGCTCATATCCAATTCGGCGCAAGCCTCGCATTCCTTGCCCAACGTGCAAGCGGCCAATTCATGACCGTAGGCATCAAGCACAACAGAGGCACCGCTATATTCACACTGAGGGTCCTTACCGACTCGATTCACCCCTACAACAAAGCACTGGTTCTCGATGGCACGTGCCTTCAGCAACGCCGACCAGGCATCGACACGAGGCGTGGGCCAACTGGCCACGTACAACGCACAGTCGTAGTCCTCGCGGTTGCGACTCCATACCGGGAAACGCAGGTCGTAGCACACCATCAGCAGGAAACGTACACCGCGCCATTCCACGACGACACGCTCATCGCCAGCCGTATAACGCAGATGCTCACCGCCGTAGGTAAACAAATGACGTTTATCGTAGAACACTACCGAGCCATCTGGTTTCACAAAATAGAAGCGATTCTTATATGCCTTTGTGCCCACAGCCACACTACCTGCCACAGCACAATCGTGTTCGTGTGCCATGCGTTGCATCCATCGCAGCACCTCGCCACCCTCGTCGGGCTCGGCCACGGCTGCCGGATCACCACCGAAGCCCGTCGCAAACATCTCGGGCAGCACCACGAGATCACAGGGTTCCTGACGGCGTATAGCCTCTTCAGCACGTTGCAGATTCTCGCTCTTCGATGCCCAAACGATATCTCGTTGCAGAATGATTACTCTCATCACTATTCTGATTGAATCTTGATTGCTTTTATTCCAAATTGTTTGCAAAAATAGTGAAAATTCTGCAAATCATCACACAAAACCCGAAGAAAGGTTTTATTTCTATCGTTATTTATGCTCTAAAACAAATATCCGGTTGTTCTTCTGCCTATAGTTTCAAAAGAACAACCGGACATACTCAACTGTCCGTCGCGTGGATAGAAAAAGATAACAGACTGCGTCAGTCGCTGACGCTCCTGCTCACTACAACTTTCACACTATCTGCATCAGACCGTGCCTTCAGCCATTCTCTCAGTTGGGCCGTCTCATCGGTAGTTATACGTCCATTCGGCACCAGGTCCACAATGGCCATCACCAAAGGTTTTTCCATCATGCTATCGGTACACTGTTCCACGGTCTTGGTCAGCGCGAAAGTCCTGATTTGCGGATACAACACTTTTAACTCAGGACGCAGTTCTGCCGCCAGACGCTCGTAACGTTCGTAAGCCTCAAGGGCCTCGGAGAGGTCGTGTATTTCCTGACTCTGCTGCAATGCGGTCTGCTTGTAATCACTCTTTGATGTCTCCAACTGACCCACCAATTGCAGAAGGCTGTCGGATTGCGTTCCCTGGATCACCGACAGATGATACTCGCCCAGATTATACTCCTGCAGACGCTGTTCTGCCAGAGCGATCTGTTCCTGTTCCACCTCCTTGCCTATCACAGCCACCTGCAACGTCTTCGCATCGCGATCGGCCCGTTGAGAAATAATCTGCGTGCCTTGCCACGACAGTTCCTGTTCAACATAGCGCGCGACATTCTGTTTGAACAAACTCTTACGCACGAGGTCCAAGGTGAGGATTCCTGCCGGTACCATCGTCAGCACCACAATCCACATCAGGATACGGCGGGCTTTGCGACCGCCCTCTGGCGTCACGTCTTTATGCCACTCAAAATGCATCAGCCGCACTCCGATGAAAGTGGCCGTAGCGATAAAGACGGTATTAATAAAAAAGAGGTAGAAAGCGCCCAGGAAGTACATCCACTCACCCGTGGCCAGTCCATAACCTGCGGTGCACAACGGTGGCATCAGCGCTGTAGCTATCGCTACGCCAGGAATCACATTTCCCTTGCCCCCAGTGGCTATCGCTACGATACCGGCGGCACCGCCGAAGAAAGCGATCATGACATCGTAGAGCGTGGGAGCCGTGCGCGCCAGCAACTCACTCTGGGCTTCCTTGAAAGGCGAAAGCAGGAAATAAATGGTCGCCGTGATCACACTCACCAGCGTAGCTACCGCATAGTTCTTGGCTGACGTCTTGAGCAAGCCCAAATCATTGATGCCTACCGAAAAGCCCATGCCAACGATAGGACCCATCAGTGGTGAAATCAGCATCGCACCGATAATCACTGCCGTGGAATTGACATTCAATCCCAGCGAGGCCGTGAAGATGGCAAATACCAGCACCCACAGGTTAGCCCCTCGGAATGCGGCATCGGCTTTGATACGCGCGATGGTATCGGTCTCTGACACCTTGTCGCCACGCAAATCAAAATAACGCCGGAATAATACCCAAAAACGATTCACGAGAAAAAAATAAAAAGAATAGAATAATAAAAAATGAAACCACTCCTGCCCTGCCCTCTTCCGCGGGCCGGACTTAAACGACCCACCCCTGCCTTTTCTACGAAGGCAGGGGTGCATCTTTATTTAATCAAAGGAGGTGTCTTCCCAGAAACCATCACTGTTCATCTGGTTCTCCTTGACGAAGCCGATGTCAGTGCTGCTTTCCACCTTATTCTCTCCATCCACTTTAATGGAGCCGGCAAGTATCTGTTGTTGCACATCCACACTTTCGATGTTCAATGTAGGAATCACATATATCTTTTTCATGTCGTTCTGTTTCTTTTTTAAGTTATACAATCTACATTTCACATCACTTGATCATCACCTTCTTACCGTTGACAATATACAGGCCGCGGGTGGGATTAGTCACTCGACGTCCGCTGATGTCGAAGATCTCACCCGTCTCTGTGCTCTTTTCAATGTTACGGATCGCATCGGTGATGCCGCTCAAGTCGAGGGCAAAGCCCTTGACGTCTCCGCCGGCACTATATTCGAGATAGGCTTTGTTGGCGCCGAGGGTGATGGTGGTGGTTTCACCGTTTTGGAACTTATAGAAGCCGATTTCGTCGCTCAGTTTGCCGAGCGAATAATAAGGTGTGCTCTCGCTGAGGTCGAGGGTCATAGAAGAAAGGGTGCCCTTCAAAAGGTTGGCGTCTTCAGAAACCACAGAGGTCAGGCCGGTAGTTTGAGTATAAGTCGTTGACGTTGCAGCGCTTGAATTAATGAGCACGACAGCGGTCTTTGCCGGAATGCCTTCGGTGAGTTCCGTCAGTTTGGCACTGCCATCCGTCACTTGTCCCACGTAATAAGCCTTCGTGCCATCTGCCAAGGTCACGTCAAATGGCAGATAGAGCGTAGCGTAAGAAGCCTCACCTACTGCGTTTAGCTTCACAGTCGGTTTGAGCGTGATAGTAAAAGTAGTGATGCCTAACCAGTTCGTCTGCGATGCGCCGTAGAATGTGAAGGTCGTGGATTGGGCATTTACATTGCTTACAGTCATATTTGTAGGCGTGCTCGTAGAAGTAATATCACCAGTAGTCGTTGTTCCGTCAGCAGCAGTGAAGCGGTATGTACCGCTTGTATATGCAGCACCACCAATGGTGTAACTGTCGATGAAATAGCCGTCAGGTGCTGTAATGGTATAGGTGTCTGAGGCTCCGTCAGCGCTGGGTTTGATAGTCATAACACGAGTGTCCAGTATTGTTGCCTTATCAAAGCCGTAGCCACTTTCAGTGGAAACTATGAGTCCGGCCAGACCCGATTTTGCATTAGATGTCCAGGTGCGTGCCCAATGTCCAGAACCTGTATCTGTGAATGAGCCGTAAGTGTCGCAGCCAGTTCCAGTTTGATAGACCGCGTTCTTGACAACGGTTGCAAATGTCTCTGCATACAACTCATCAATCTTGGCCTCCAGTGTCTCGCTGCTGATGACCACGTAGTTGATGGCGTAGCAGTCATGCAGGTCTTTGTTGCCGATGCTGCCATCCTCGTAGATGATGGCGAGGTCGCCGTTGTCGAGCTTCTGCATCGAACTGTAGGCGGCATAACCCGGCTGCAGTTGGAAGGCCTCGGTCCATGTCTCGCCCTGGTCGAAACTCATGTATAGACGGAGGTCCTTGCGATGG
>JAILCU010000114.1 GCA_024690405.1 Bacteroidales bacterium | reverse complement strand
GGTTCTGTGGATTCAACAATCATCCAGTGGTTGTTATCAACATTACTCGAATAAAGGTTCATTTTATGACCTTCCAAATCCGCTGTTATTAAGTTAAAGAAATGTTGCGTTCCAAAATCATCAGCGTATGGCAAAGCTTTTGTCTTCATGAACCATTCATTTGAAGTGAACCATGCCTAAGGGCAAGGGCAAAAAGTTCCTGTCCCCTTTTGCCTAGTCACGATAGTTGCTTATTTCAATATTTAAATGAGATGTTATTTTAAAAAATAAATTCTCATCAGAAATGCCGAATTCCCAATTATCCAAAGATGTTTGCTCATTGTAAATTGTAAGAATATCCCATCTGCAATTATTGTCAAATAATATACTTAAGTCTAAGGTGTCTTCGTCTAAAGTCACGTCCTTAATAATGCTTCCTTCAAGTTGGTGTGCAGCGACAGCCATTTTGCCTGTAATGGGCGTGTCATCGTCCTCAGAGGTTGACATGAGTATCCCGTCTTTATATATTTCCCAGTAACCCCATCCCCAAATACAGTTCTTATTATTATTTGTTTCTAATAGTAAGACTGAAGTAGCACCACCGCCGCAACGGCTATAATCAACCCGTTGTCCGATAAGTTCTTGAAGATGTCTATTAACTATTTCTATGCTTTCTTCATCTCCACGATACGTGTCTCTTACGACTATCTCAGATGCACTATTAACCCATATCGCTTTATACGATGAGAGATCGTTAAATCCCCATAAGCAATAACCACGAGCGTATGATTGTGATGGACGGAAAATAATCTCAAAATGATCTTCAAGGGAGATGAAAAGAGTCATTGTTTCGCCTTCTGTCTTCACATCAATTACTGTTTTATCTAACACTTCCTTTACTGATACCTTGAGATCTTCATTTGGTGTCATAAAGGAATCGGCGATAGTAATTGCTTCATGAGTGATTAGCCATTCATGATACGTCCATAGATAACAACCTGAAGAGAACGTGACCATGACAGCATGTGGGGAACCGGCTTCTGAACCTTCATCAAATTCGATTTCCTGACATGTCTGTCCTTTGATGCAGCTGAGATATTTTAGTAAATCAATCATAATTCTAATAGAATAAGTCAAGAATAAGTTCTTCAATTTCATGGTAGTCAAGGCCTTGATGGGATGGGCAGATAGATCATTCAAGGCAGACTGTTAACTGTTAGGACAGCCTTGAATGCCCGGGGGATGAAACTGGCTATTTGTACTTGGCCACTTCGGCCTCGGTGTGGAGGACGACATGCTCGAATTGTTCGCGGGAGACTTGCACCGGGGTACGCGTCATCTCAGGAACGTTGAAACTCTTCAGCAAGAGCAGGTTGTACTCCGGGTCGCGCTGAGGTAGGAGGAAGGCGCGATGAGCACGTCCGGAACGGTCGAAGTAGGAGATATAGGCACGCGAGAAACTGCCGTCGTCGCGCCGGCTGGCAAAAGCAATCCAACGGCCATTGGACGACCACGAGTGATAACTGTCGGGCTGATTCACGGCGTTGGCTTCGGCTAACGGGCGGCATTGCGGGAACTGCGGGGAAGGTAGTGCCGCGCTGTTCGTTCCTGTGTCTGCCGGTGATGCTGTGCGGTTATCCGTTGTGGCAACCTGTACGGCACCAGACTCGGGGAGTCCGGCAGTGACGGCCTCGGCTGACAACTCACCGTCGCCATGGACCTCTTTCACCCACAAATCAGCACTCTTGTGCCAAATATGGAACTGCCCGTAGTCGCCGAGCGTGAAGAGAACGTAGCGGCCGTCGGGACTGACGCGCGGCACGCTGACGCTCTTGTGCTGTGAGGCGGCATCGACTTCGAGGCGAGGCTCGCCGAAAGTGCGTGTGGCGGGGTCAAAGGACATGGAATAGAGGTTGTAGAGGAGGCTGTCGTAGCGGATGGCCAGTTGTTCTGGCGAATACTCACCCGGGAGCGCAGGCATGTCAGCGCTACAATAATAGAGCCGGCGGCCGTCAGGTGTCCAGCAGGGGAACGTCTCGAGCGCATCCGTCGTGCGGATCACGTTGCTGACGGTGTTGGCCTCAGCGTCGTAGAGCAGAAGGTCGGAAGCCTCGTCGAGGACCTCGATCTTTTCGGGGTGCAGCATGTGGAACACTTGTCCCGTCTTGTTGGTAGAGAAGGCCACCAACGGGAGGGTAGGATGCCAGGAGGGATAGACGCCGGCACCGAGGATGCTGTCGTGCCTGATGGCTATCTTATGTGCCTCGCTGCCGTGGGTGACGATGGTTCCGCCATGGCTGGCACGCACATGGAAGAGCATGCGGTCGGTGCCATAGGCCTGGTAGTTGTGGCAGTTGACACAGTGATTGTTGTCGTTGTCGAAACTGCGGTTGTTCTCGTAAATCACCGCCTCGTCGAAGTTCGTGACGTTGCGCTGATAGAGACCTATCTGGCGGTACAACTCGTAGCCCGGTTCAATCAGGCGGTAGGAGAGATAGGCATCGATCTCCTCTTCGGCCACCTGCACGGAGAAAGGGGCAAAGCGCACCCATCCGTTGGGGCGCTCAGCATAGACACAGACTCGCAACGCCTTGCCTCTGGCGCTGGTCAGCAGGTTGCGCCAGGCCGTGGTATCCATCTCTATCTTCCCGTCATCTGCAGCTCCGCAGACAAGGGTCGCAGGTGTTGCATGATCTTCAGAGGCCCCCTTCCGGCCAGCCTTGTCAACGAAAGTCCATTCCACGACAAAAGCCTTTGCCCCGGCATCATATACCATAAAATTAAGCGGCGCAATATTGGGCGGAATCGTTATGTCGCGATAATCAGGATAAATCTCTGCCGTGTCTGTCAGTTCAGAGAAAGTGGCGGGCACGGAAGTGGGAAGTCCCTTACAAGCGGCTACGCACAATGCGACGGCAGCCAATGCCAAACGATATAGAAAACGTTTCATAGGTTTCGGGGAGCATTTTAGTTCACGCCCGCGTTCGAAGACGCCTTCACGGTATCCGCCTTCTTACGCGTTGCCTTGAGATTACCGAAGAAATAATAATAGGGATAGTAGCCACGATATTGGTCGAAGAGTTCTATCCCCGCACGTGCACGGTCGTTCATATAAGGTTTCACCGTTTGCAGGAAGCCGCGATAGTACTGCACATTCATCTGCAATTGCGGAAAGACCTTCAACACCTCAGGATTCTTGCCGGCCTGGGTCGTCAGTCCCTCTGCGATGGTACGCGGAGGCACGCTTCCCACCAACGGTTCGCAACGCATGAGGAAGTCTGGCATCCGCTTACTGTAGAGACAAGCCATAAGGCTCTGCATAAGAGCTTCCTGAGAACGGCCTGCCGTCAGTACGCAGGTGTACCCAAGGAAAGCGGGCTCCTGATACATCCCCTCAAAGCTGTCCGCTACAGGTTCCGTCTTGCGTAGTGCAGCGAAAACGGGATCAGCTTCCACAGCATCCGCGTTGTCGAGCATCGCCCCATACCGACGGATGAAGTCGCCCTCAAAGGGAGTCTTTCCTAATATAAAGAGGTATTTACGTGCCAAATCCCAGTCATAGTCAAGCAATGCCAGACGTATCAGATGTTTGAGTACATAGACAGAAGGGCCGTTCATGGTCAATGCTTCCATCGCCTTATGAGCCGCGGGACGGAAGAGACCAGCATGGTAGTTGCAATCTATGAGGTAGTAATTGGTGCCGTTGTCCTGTCCTTCGTCCCAGCTGTGCACGTAGAGCGAGTCGTAATCCAAACGAATGTCGAACAGTTGATCCGTAAGGTGACCATTGTGAACAAGTGCGATGGCGTAATAAGCCGCCAGAGGGCGATAGCTCAGATGACCGTGAGCTTGCGCTGTAGCAGCCATCCCGTTCCAATCCTCTTGGAGCATCTGAACTTGCATACGCGTGAGCGGACGGAGGTAGGGATGACGCCATTGGGTGATCGAGACCGGGAGGAGGAAACAAACCGCCAAGAGGGTCAGGCCAATCGCAAACCGGAACCACGAGACAACGGGTGCAGCCTCTGCGGAGCGGTTTTGACGCGACTTGAACGTCCAGATAATGAACGCATCGATAGCGCAGACCAACACCCCCAGCACCAACACGCCCGTGGCCTCACCGGGTTCATTCAGATAGTAGAGATTCAATCCTTTCCAAGAGACCCAAGTCATCCACGCCGCAGCGGGAAGATACTGCAGCCAATGCCAGCGGGAGGTCGGACGCAAACGCAGACAATACCCTACGAGCCACGAGGCAGCAGTCAGCAACAGCGCTAACACCAAGCCGCCCACCAAGGGCCAACGATAAAGTGTCAAGACGGCACGACCGATGATCCACACCAGTCCGAACGACTGTTGCCACAACCAGTGCATGAGCGTGGCATCTGCGGCGACAAACGACCATTCGCGAGCGATGCAGAAGACGTCGCCCATCCACCAGGCGCCCCACAGCCATGCCATCAAGAAAAAGAAAAGCAAGCCCCAATGGGGATTGACCGTTCTGCCGGGCGATTCTGTTTTTAACACATCAGCCCCTCCCTTGAAGGAGGGGAGAGGCTGACGCTTGGTTTTCTTGGATTTCATCGATCCTTATTTTATAAATACTTTCTTGCCACCGACAATATACAAGCCCCGCGTGGCGTTGTCAACACGCCGTCCTGTCAGGTCGTACATGACTTTATTTCCGACCGTGTTTTCCGAAGCCACCTCAGCGATAGCATCAGGATCAGGTTTTGTCGTGGTACAGATCGCGTCAGTCATGTCATACATAGCTGTCTTAACGGTGACATTCTCCATGCCTAAGTCAATCACGACCTGTGGCAGCGTGTCGCTGGGCTTGACGGTTGCCCAGATCAAGTTACCGTCGGCATCGTAGAACTTATGTCCGGCATAGTTCTTGGTGCCATAGAAAGCAATGTTCTTGCCGTTGGCTGAAACCCTGTACCAGTCGTCTGTCACAGGCTCGGCATCATCGGTATACGCTTCATAGTCACCGCCGACATAGCTCGAAGTGGACGAAAGCATCAGATACGGATATTCGCTGTTGGCCCGCTTCCATCCATCAGATGCTACCACGCAACCGAAGATATTATCGGGATCGGCCTTTTTCCTTATCACGCGGTCATCGATAAACATAATATTACCAAGCTTCTTCTCGTACTTCTGCATATAGCTCTTGGCGTTGTCGATCATTGCCTGAGTGGTGGTGACAACATAGTTGGAGTAGTCGCCCACATGCACTTGCTTGACAGGAATAAACATGCCATAAGCCTCGAAGAACTCACTCAAGTCGGCCTGTGCGGCATCACAAATCTTTTTCGCCAGTTTCAGATAGTCGGTGTAACCCGTGCCTACATAAGCGCCAGTGCCTTCTTCGCCGTCAGAAGAAGTCCAGGAAATCGATCCGTTCCATGTGCCCTTGTTGAGGGGGTCCTTACGCAAGAGACGGAACAGGTCAGGCAGGAAGTTGTCGTTGTGGTGCTGCACGTGGAAATAGAGGTACAACTGATAGAACAAGCCGGTTGTCATCCAGATATTACGTTGTAACCACGGGGTCTGGTCAACCATGTAATCGAAATTAGAAGACGGATAATAGCGGCGCGAATTCTGAATACCGGACTCAAAAGTATTGATGTTCGAGAACAGGTTGTTGGAACTCTCCGTCAGACCGATCGCGTTGATGCTGCCCTGATGGTTGTGACCGATCTCGTGACTGGGTCCCCACAGGTTGCCGGCTTCGGTACTCATCTTGGTATAGTTCATGATGGTGCCGATGGTGCTTTCTGTGTACCAGGTGCCACGTGTCGAGGAGTGCATATAATTACTACCGCCGCTGAACACGTTCCATACATTATTATATAGTCCGTCGAAGTCTTCGACGCCCATGTAGCGGTCCTGATTGGCGCAAACGGTATTCCAGATGTGCATCAAGCCTTCCATCTCGTCGGGTTCGGAAGCCTTGACAAGTTCTGCATCCATCTGGAAGACGAGACGTTCGGTCTTCAGGTTCAGGAAGGGCGAAGCTTTCAGAAGATCCTGCTGCAGCAGTTTCCAGTCGTTGTTCGTCATTCCTCGCGTAGCATCCCAATAGCCATGGAGCTGACCGCCCTCAATATGAATGGTGATCGCCGGGAAATCGGCCAGCTTACGTTTGGTAGAGGTCACCTGATGCAGGATATACAACATTTTCTGCTCTGAGAAGCGGAAGAGGTTCAAGCCGGCCTTCAGGGTGGCGACGTCTCCCGATGCATGATTACCGGCTACGCCGTCGGTGCCGACGGATTCCAGTTGTAGCGTTGACCCCGACTTGGGATTAGAATCGACATAGATATAGATGATATCGCCAGCATCCGCCACGATACCGGTGGGACCGGAAAGACGTCCGAAGGCATTGCTCATCGTGAAATTGTCGGCATTTCCCATCAGGTCGCAGTTGCTGTAACTGCCGTAGTCATAAACGCGGAAGAACTTCTCGTAACCGGCAGTGTAATCAGCACCGTCAAGAGTGTATTGCTGCCAGGTGTCGTTTTTCACCTTCAGCACCATCGCTTGCATGTCGGAACTGAGAGCTGCAAAGTCCTCGTTGGCTGCCAGTTCATCGTCGGAGAGCGCTTGAATCTCAGCCTTGAGCGTAGTGCAGGCCTTGTCTTCAAAAAGGTTATCCAGACTGGTCTGCAGAGCAGTCTGGTTAGCGACCAGGTCCTCGTACACATTCTGTTGTCCGCGTGCTGCAGCAATCTCCTCTTCAGAGAGTTCCACCTTCTCGAAATGCCAGATACTGGCATCTGCAGTGGTTGACCAACGCACCACGCTATGCCCCTGCGAGCTGGAATCGTGGAATCCTGCCGTCTCCGAGCCGTAGACAATGGTCCATTTGTAGTCCCAATCGTCGTCAACGGCCTGAATATTAAAGGGAATAGCCGCAGTACCTTCAACGAATGCAGCACTCGTACTGTTCTGGCGCTGAACGTAGTTCTGTGTCACCACATCCTGGATGGTCCATCCCGATCCGGACTGATGCAACTGCCAATATTGATAGTAATTGCTTTCGTCCACCTGCATGGTCGACAGACTGGTACCTCCGGTAATCACGAGGTCATAGCTACTGACAATGCGGTAGTAAGCACCGTCCTCCAGCGTACCCACGTAGGGACTCATGGCCAGCAACTCTGTACGGACAGTCTCCAAATCGAAATTGTCGGCGCTCTCGATGAGCCAGTCGCTGCCGGAATCACCCGAATAGGTCCATTCATAAAGAGTCTTGCCGTCTTGACCGAGATTCAGACACGTTTTGCCGCTGAAATCGCTACTTGAAGAAACGTTCACGTATTGCTGCGTTCCGGTATTGTTGGGACTGCTCTGGATATACAGTCTCGTCTTACCTGAAGCGGGGTCAGAGAAGTCGGCCTGCAGATATTCGCCGGTGTTCGCGCTACGCAGGGAGTAGCCTTCACCGTCTTTTAACAGCACCCACACCTGGCTTTTCAAGTTAACGTTGCGGCTTGCACCAAGGGCTAAGCCCTTATCATTCGTTGTCAGGCAGGAATTTAGCGATCGTTTACAGCGAAGACGATAAAGGCCTTCCGCGAAATCCTCTGCTTGGACAGTCATGCTTCCCAGGACCGCCAAGAAGGCAAAAAGAAATAAGTGGAATCTTTTCATTTATTAAATGGTTTAGTTAGTTATTACTCTTGTTTATTGCGGTGCAAAATTAGTGGTATTTTCTCATATAACAAAAGTTTTTGTGAAAAAAGTGTCGAATCGCTCGTTTCCTATTATCTACAAGCTCTTTTCGGTTCCATCAATACACTTATTAGCTCCGTATCAAACAAGACAGATAGCATGAATAAACCGCCGACAGACGGGGAGTTAACCCATGCAGTCGGCGGTACAATAGTATTTTTAATTTACGAGATAAATTATCCCATAAAAATATCTTTTTCTCAATGTCTCAATATCTCAATGTCTCAACATCTTAATTTTCAATGTTTTTACATCTTCATCATCTTCTTTCCGTTTGCAGTCACATAGACGCCCCGTGGCAGCGCTCCTCTTGTAGCATCTACGCGGCGACCGTTGAGATCATAGAGCACGGTGGGTTGCTGGGGTTGCGGCCAAGAGAGGGTATCGATGGCATCGGAATGGCCTATGGAAAGCAGGAGGCCATTGCCGGGAGTCGTCAGGGCAGGCAGATCCTCGGCCAGCATATAGACACGGTTGGCTACGACATTGACGGATGAAGAAAGATAGAGACCGGGACCCGTGGTGGCATTCTTGCTGACCATTGCAACACTCTTGGAAGCGAAGCCGGTACGACGTGCCAAGGTACCGCGCAGGAGATTCGTGGTAGGAGCCTGCGTGTCGTCATCAGGAAGGATCGTGAGTTGATACGTTGCAGCCGGACCGTTGATGATGACTGGCGTGGCAGCTGGCACGACACTTCCACCGAGAGGTTCGAGCAACAGGACATCGTTGCCGTCAACAACGCCTGTACCGGTAGCGATATAAGCAACGAGTTCATCGGGTACAGATACGGCAAAGGGCAAGTTCAAGGTGTTCCATTGAGAAGAACTAAGGACATAGTTGAGTTGTTCCACTTTCTCGATGCGCCACAAATTATTTTGATCTCCGACACCTCCGCTCCAATGTCCAACTTCGCTTGACCCCGACCCGTTAAAGGCATTGAGATATTGTCCGTTTGACTTGTTGTTGAGCGCCCAGATATCCCCGTCGCTATTCACCAGCGCATAGACGCCCCCGTCAGAGGGAGCCGCCATCAAGGCTTTCTGTCCCGCTGCGCCACCGAGAGCCATACCTGTGTTGGGACTGACAAGGCGGAAGCCTTCGTCGGCTGCCTCAAAACGCCAAAGCTGCGAGACATCGGTGGCAGAGGCCGCCACCGTGGTCACATGATCCAGTACATCAGAAGAGAAGGAGCCTTCCGGATCAGCGTACATCGATACGGTGGAGAGTACTTTATTGCGCGAACGGCTGGTGATTCGGTAGAGTTCCTTGCCCGGTTTGAAGGTCTTGCTGACAGCTTCGTAGCAACGGACACGTGTTCCGTCATAGCCCACCGCCATGATATAAGCGGCATCCTCAGCCTGCGGATAGAGCACCTGCGTGTAGGAATGTGCATCGTTGCTGCCTAAACCGTACATACTGATGCGGATGAGTTCGTCTTCGCTGTTATAGGTCTCAAAAGCCACTGCATTCTTCCAGATGGAATGACTCACTTTCACCAGGCTGCCGCTGGCGGTACAGCCCTGGCCCAGGGTGCCGCCTTCCAGCGGCAGACGGTCGGCAAAGATTTGCCAGTTGTGAGCCGTGATGTAGTTCACTTCATCGGTGATAGCCTCGTAACCCTTTTCTGCCACGTAACTCTTCAAGTCGTCTATCATGGCATCGCTGATTTTCAGCCACCCCTTGGCATAGTCCTCGATATAAGCATTAATCGGTTTCAGCATACCGGCTTTCTCGAAGAAAGGCAGGAAGTTCATACCCGAATTGTCGCAGACCAGTTTCATGAACTGCATCTGTAACTGGCCGTTGCTGAGATTGTCGTCGTCAGCATGACGCATGGCCTCCATCACCTTGCCATACATATTCGGCGAACGACCGACAAGATGTGTATAAAGTTGCAATTGCCACAAGGGAACGACTTTCACGAAGTGGTCGAAGTTGCGCGACTCGACGGTGACCGTCTTTGTTAATGTCTTGCCGTTGTAGTCTTCGTCCTTGACGGTGTTTGTATTAAAAGAGGAACCATGATAGTCGGGGCCGTCCTGCAGTTGCCAGCAGACGCCCTTGCGCACACCTTCTTCCAGATAAGACTCGAAGCGTCCGCCGCGCATGCCGGCATAGTCGTCGATACCCGTGACCTCATCCTCGAGGCGCAGGTTGTTCTTGTTGCCGAGATTATACTGTACCCATGCGGAATAGATGTTATTGGTGGTTTCGCCGCAACCGGTCCACTTGAAACTGCGGGTAAGCTGGTTGTTGTGACCCAGTTCGTGAGCCATTCCCCAGAAATCGAGTTTCGAGGGGGTTCCTGAGATACAGGCACCGACGCTGTTTTGGTGTACGGCAGCTCCGATACCATCGGCAAACATGAAACCGCTGTGCACCACACGGAAGAACTGACGGTTCTTGGGTTCGCTATTATAATAAGGTAAACCCATCACCTCGCGCTCACGATATACGATCTCGTCGTAGGCTTCAGCCAGTTCGACACCGTTGGAGGGACAGTT
Source organism: Bacteroidales bacterium (assembly GCA_024690405.1). Lineage (GTDB taxonomy): Bacteria > Bacteroidota > Bacteroidia > Bacteroidales > Bacteroidaceae > Physcousia. The sequence goes on along the minus strand of JAILCU010000114.1, from coordinate 9,253 downwards.
GGCCTTGAACGTAGCCAGGGGGAAAGCCACTTGCAGGCGTTGGGTGCGGACATCCAGGATGTCGCTCACGGCATTTTTCAGCAAGGCTTTCCAGTCGTCGTTGGTATCTCCGCGCTGAAGGTCGAAGTAGCCGTTGACTTTGGCATTGATGAAATGCAACTTCACGTTGGGCAGGGTAGCGAAGTCGTCGCTATAATAAGAGACGTAGCTGTTGCCGCGGTGCGACGGGGTGATGGCATTCATTCCGTTGCGTAAAGCAAAGGATGACTGCGACTGAGGCTCGTCGTCAGTAGCCTTGCCGAAGTTCTTGATGATGAGCGACACGGGGGCTTCGCCCTGGATGCCTTCTGCCATGACGTAGATGGTCTCGCCCTCCACAAAATAGATGCCCGTAGGATTCTCGTAGGAACAGTAAGGGTGATTCACCTTCAGGCGCTTCTTCACCGTAGCCAATGTCTCATAAGGCTCATATTCGCCCACGCGGTATTTCTTGTAACTATCTGCATCAGTAAGCAGCGCGCTCACCAGCGTCTTGATGGTCTCGTCCTCGATGCCGTCGGCAGAGGTGACGTCACTTCGCAATTCCGTGCAGAGGTTGTCGGTGAAGTAACTCTTCAGGGCTTCTTCCTTGCTGCGATCGGCTTTGTAGAAGGCAATCTCAGCCGCGCTGGCCCAGTTGCCGCTACCGCTCTTGATGCACAAACGGATGGAGCGGACATCGTCGAAGCCGTCGTCACCTAAGTAGATGTACGAGGCAGAGCCCACGCCCCCGAGCTTGACGGAGGCGGCCAACTGGGTCACCTTGGTGTAGGCTGTCGTTTCATCGGACGAAACATACACTTCCACCTCGTCGAAGTTGCCGTTGGTGCCGGACTGACGCGGTGTGTATTTGACATAGTCCACGTGTGCGCTTTCCTTTAATATAAAGGTGGCGTTGACGGGGAAACGAGTGCTCGAATATGAACTGTGCCAAAGCGTAGAAAGGTCACCGTCGTAGGCACGTGCGATGCCCTCGCCGCTCTGCGTAGACGTGGCTACGGCTTTTTGGATAGCCAGGCTCTCGTCTTCAGCATAAGCCGTTAGGGAAAAAAGCGCCAAAAGGCTACATGCCAAAAATTGTGAGGTGAGGTGTTTTAACGTTTTCATTATCATTAGCAGCCGCTGGCTGCGGTTTAAGGGGCGAGCGGAGCTCGCGGTTTAAGGTGCGCCAAGGCGCGGTTTAAGAGTTTAAGGTGCGAGCAAGCTCGCGGTTTAAGGGTTTAAGGGGTGCCGTTGGCACGGTTTAAGGTGCAGCCGTTGGCTGCGGTTTAAGGGGTTAAGAGGTGCCGTTGGCACGGTTTAAGGTGCAGCCGTTGGCTGCGGTTTAAGGGGTTAAGGGGTTTAAGAGGTTCAAGGGGTTTAAGGGAGTTTGAGAAAGTTCAGTGAGTGATGAAATCACTTTTAGGCTTCAAAGATACGACTTATTTTCGATACGCCCCTTTGATATGCCCATTTTTCCCGTCAAGCACTTGTTTTTTAACAGAAATTGAGGAACAAGGTGGCTGCGCGCAGTGTGTTTTAATCTCTACGGACTCAAAGGACTCAAAGGACTTTAATTTTCTTTCTGCCTCCGTCCTTTCAGTCCTTTCAGTCCGCAGAGAAAAATGATGGCTGCGCGCAGCGTGTTTTTAATCTCTACGGACTCAAAGGACTCAAAGGACTATAATTACTTACTGCCTCCGTCCTTTCAGTCCTTTAAGTCCGTAGAATAAAATGGTGGCTGCGCGCAGCGTGTTTTAATCTCAAAGGACTCAAAGGACTCAAAGGACTATTATTACTTACTGCCTCCGTCCTTTCAGTCCTTTCAGTCCGTAGAATAAAATGGTGGCTGCGCGCAGTGTGTTTTTAATCTCTACGGACTCAAAGGACTCAAAGGACTTTAATTTTCTTTCTGCCTCCGTCCTTTCAGTCCCTTCAGTCCGTAGAATAAAATGGTGGCTGCGCGCAGCGTGTTTAATCTTTACGGACTCAAAGAGCCCTTAACATGGCAATCATCTTGTCGCCAAGGGCCGATTTGCGTTCGATGTGTTCGAGGGTCGCCGTCACGAAGGGATTGCTCTCGAAATCGCCGCGCACCTGCTCGAAGTCGCGCTCCACGGTGGTCTGACTGGCTCCGTCGAAGCCAAAGCCGGTGTGTGCCGAGAGCGAGAACTCTTTCTTGGCATCGGCATAAAGCATACGGTCGAGTTTCACCACGCTTTCCTTCCATTGCTCGATGATACGGATCAGGTCTTCAATGGTGATGCGGTCGGGATAGAGACCGTAATATTCGAGCATCTTGTCATACGCCCACGTCCATTCATAACGGTAGTAGTTCTCATGCAGGCGGCGCAGGGCGAGGTCAAACTCGTGGGCACTCTGTATTTTACCCGATTCCACATCATCGAGCAAGGCATTGACGAGTTCCTTCGGAGCGATCAGTCCGGCCAGGTCCACCCAGATGCCCTGACCCTCGGCGCGGCGGGGTTTCAGTGCTTCAAGCACGCTTTCGGCCGTAGAGCAGTCGGTGCGCTCGAGGTGGGAGATGAGGGAGTTGCCCAGAAACTTCTGGATGGCGATGCGGTAGAGTTCCTTGCCGCGGTGCAGTGAACTGTTCGAGATCTTGGCGCTCTGATAGGCATAAACATCGGAGGTAGGACCGCTGAGTTCTTCCAGCTGCTCCAGAATGTGCAGGCCGCGCAACATCTTGTCAATGGTGTAGGGCGAGAGCAGGTTGAAATTGATCTGGTCCATGCGTCCCTCGGGATGACGGCGGTCACGCTTCGGCCATTTCTGCGCATCGCGTACGGTGCCTACGGAACGGAGGTTAACGGCCGGAGCCAGATAAGTCTCGCCGTTTTTCTCGATGAGGTACGAGAAGGGCAGGTCGCTCGTGTCGGAGTGGCTGCTGTGGCGGCCCATCACCAGCGAGAAGGCACCGATGCGCGCCGGCCAAAGAATGTAGCTGTCCGAAGAGGTCTTGGCGCCGCGCTCCATCGCGCCCTGGTGAATCGGACCGAGTTTATACATGTGGTTGCTCTGGTTGCTGCCCGAACCGGCATTCATGAAGGAGAACAAACCTGCAATGAGGAGCGTCGATTTGTGGTGAGTGACGGTGAACGGACCGGCGAAGATGGCACATGCCTCGCCATTCTCTTCCTGACAGTTGCTGAAAAAGAGTGAGTCGGAAGCTGAATAGCCATGTCCCAACATACAGGCCTGACCTACATACACGCGGGAGATCGTCGTGCAATCTTCAACAGAAGAACCGTCCTGAACGATGAAGTCGTCGGCGATGACGCCGTAGCCGATATGGATGGGGGCCTCAGCACGGCTGTTGAGCGTGCCGTTCTTCAGGCGTCCCGCTCCTTCTATCTTCGCGTGCGAACCTATATTTACATTCTTGATATAACCCGTATCCACGATCGTCACATGACTGCCGATCGTGCCGCGCATACTGGTACGCTCGCTCACGCGGTTGGCAGCAAAACGCTTGAGGGCGGCAATGAGCTTCGGACGGTGGCGGTAGAACGTTTCGAGATAGGCCTCGTGCGCCGTCAAGCCGTCGTGGATGGTCACTTCGCGACCACCGGTCTCGTTGAGCACTGCCACCTCCACGCCGTTGCCGAAACTGGTCGGTCCGTCACAGATAATGATATCTACATTTTCGATGAAACAGTCGTTCGAGATATCGTAGTTAGCAATATAATTCTTGATGTTCTCCACACAGCAATCGTCACCGATAGTGACGTTATGCAGTGTTGCATTATATACGCCGGTATGCTTGTGAATACCACCAGGCATATCAAAGCTCTTCTGAAAATGCCCCAAGCGGATATCGCCCGAAAAGCGCACACCCCGGATATATTTCAGGCTCTGCGCATCAGTAATCTGAACGCGCGACCAGTCTTCTGCCGTACAACCTTGTGATTCAAGTTGCAAGGTCTCATTTTGTGTTATTTCTCTCATTGGTTCATGTGTGTTTGATGAATGGATATTGACTTGCTTATCATTATGTCGGTGCAAAAATACAGAAAATATCAAAAAAATGATGGCCTTTTCTCAATTTTTTCCTATTTTTGTGCGCATTTTTAAAAGATAGGTCAAACTAGAGCTATGCGCCTAATACGCAAACCTTGGATTTGGATTGTTCGTTTTCGCCACCGTCGCGGATATGGCGTACATTCTCCCTTTGCCTTCAACTTCCTGCAGAGCGTTATTTATGAGCGCACCCCTTATTATGCCTACGCCGACCTCAACCGCCTCCATCCCTGGTGGGTCCGCACCTTTCGGGCTTACCCCATGCAATGCCGGCGCCTGCTCTTCCGGCTGACGAACTACATTCATCCCCAAACCATCGCGGTGCTGGGGCACCGTCCCATCGAACAGGCCTACATGCAAGCCGCCGTGCCAGGAGCCCGATGGGTCGGCAAAGCGCCTGCCGACCTCCTTTTCGTCTCCAACGAAGCCCTGCATCAGCTCCAACTCCCCGTGATGCCTGCGCAAGGGATGGTCATCGCCGAAGGCATCCACCGCAACAGGCTCTCCCGTCAGGCGTGGCAACGCCTGCTCTCCGACCCACAGACGGCAGTCACTTTCGACCTCTACGACTACGGCATCATCTTCTTCGACCACCGCCTCCACCCCCAACATTATATTGTAAACTTTTGAGAAACTCAATAACTCACAAACTTACCAACTCAAAAACCCACTCCCCCCTATGTCTTCTCACCTCTACACCCGCACCGGCGATTCCGGAACTACCAGCCTCGTTGGCGGCCAGCGCGTCGCAAAGACCCACGTCCGTCTTGAAGCCTATGGCACCGTGGACGAACTCAACGCCCACATCGGCCTGCTCATTGCTATGCTCTCCCCCATCCCGGATGCGCAAGTCCATTGCCAACGTCTGATTGGCATCCAGAATCTTCTCTTCTCCATCGGTTCCATGCTGGCCACCGACACCAGCGAACGCGCTTATCGTCCGGGGCGTTTCATCACCGAAGCGGATATCAGCGACATGGAACAGGCCATCGACAAAGCCGAGGAGGATCTGCCAGGTTGGCGAGGATTTATTCTTCCCGGCGGCACATCCGCTGCAGCCCAAGCCCATGTCTGCCGCACCGTTTGCCGGCGTGCCGAACGTCGAATCTATGCCCTTGCTGCCGAGGCTGATGTTGACGCCCTTTTACTCGCCTATATCAACCGACTCAGCGACTATTTCTTCGCTTTGGCAAAAAAAATCAACCATTCTGCTGGAATTGAAGAAAATATTTGGGCTAAAAGAGAAAAATAATGGCGCAAATGTAGCAAGATATCATAAATTATATGTATCTTCGCGCCCGATTTAAGAAAAAGCATTAAACCTTATGCCTTTATAACGCTCTAAAGGTCGAAAGGTCGAAAGGTCGAAAGGTCGAAAGGACAAAAGAACGAAAGAACGAAAGAACGAAAGAACTAAAAACACATAAAACAATGTACTGGACACTGGAACTTGCATCAAAATTGGAGGACGCACCTTGGCCAGCAACCAAGGAAGAGCTCATAGATTATGCTGTCCGTAGCGGCGCACCTATGGAAGTCATCGAGAACCTCAACGAGATTGAAGACGAAGGAGATATCTACGAGACCATCGAAGACGTCTGGCCCGACTACCCCACCAAAGAAGACTTCCTCTTCAACGAGGATGAGTATTAAAACATAAGCGAAGTAACACAAGAGTTACTTCGCTTATTTCTTGTTCTGTCGGTAATAGATGTACAGTAGTCATTGATATAATAATACCTACTGCTTAGTTTTCTCCACTCCATTCGTGTACAGGCCTGATTGAAATGTGATGCCCATCTCTCTCGATGTCGGTATATTCGTGGTCTGTCAAAAGAAGCAGATTCTCACATTTTGTTTGTTTATTCGCCAATAGCAATCCGTTTAATTCGCGCTTTCGCGTCTTGTCTTTTGATATGTCGTATGACACTTGGATACATTGAAGAACCACGTTCCCATTACATATTAGGAAGTCACACTCACCCGAACGGTCTTTCAAATAATATAAATCCCAACCACTCTGCTGGCACTTCCTAAGGAGTTGTAACATGACTATTGTTTCAAGTCGCCAACCAAGGTTGTCACCAGCGAAAGCATTCTCTCGTTGATTCATCATAGCCACATCTACAGCATAAAGTTTCTCCTGGGTTATACGTACTTTGCTCTTGGGAGAATACTTTTTGATTCCTATTAGCAGATACGCCTGTTTAAGGTAAAAAATGTAGTTGCGGACAGTATGAGGTGACTTGAAATTGAACATTTCTGCAAGATCCGTTGTTGATACGATGTATGGAGCCACATTGAGAAGATGATTTGCCATATCCTCAAATTGAGCAGCGAAGGCAATGTTGTAGCGCTGTTCAATGTCGCGCTTTAGAATGTTCTCAACAAGATTGGTAACGTACTTTTTGCTATTCTTTATTTTCAACAATTCCGGAAATCCACCGGCCTGCAGATATTCATCGAATGTTTTTCTCTGTTCGGCAATTCCCTTGGTGGTCCGTTGATTGTAATCTACACCCTTCATGGTGCAGTATTCGGCAAATGAAAAGGGATATAGATTTATTTCGCTGCTTCTGCCAGTCAAATGTGTAGCCAAATCAGTGGCTAGCAATTTAGCATTACTTCCAGTAAGAACAACATGCATCTTAGTTCGAAGAAGGCGATTAACGAAAAGAGGCCATCCTTCAATATTCTGTATTTCATCCAGAAAGATGTATTTGAAATCACCATAAATCTTATACAATACTTCAAGTACATCATTTAACTGGTTGGTGCCGAGACCAGCAAGACGTTCGTCGTCAAAATCGGCATATGCAAACTTTACTTTTGCTCGTGTGAGTGCCTGCAGGCATAGTGTCGACTTGCCACTGCGACGAACACCTATGACAACCTGTGCTTGCGGGCTTTCAAGATCCATAAGAGTCTCCTCGCCACGAGAGCATAAGCACTCATCTGACCAACTGTCTGTTTCTGTTTTTTGGTCATTAAAAATAACTTCCAGAGTTCTTTTATCAATTATTGCTTCTTTCATGGGGGCAAAGATAGCAATATTTCTTCATAAAATGCCTTATTTTACGAAAATTATTTCAAACCAACGCCTTATTTTTCGATATTTTTATTGTTGCTATACCTTATTTTACTATTTTGCCTTAATCCGCAAGCTTGCTAAATAAGTCCTTTTTATTTCATTTAACAATCTTTAAGGGGGTGATGAATTTTAAGGAATGAATGCCTATATTTGCAAGCAAATTACTTGAACAAGCTGAATATTAATACCTAAAAATCATATCAATTATGGCAAAGAAAGCAAAAGAACCCGAGATGTACGAGGGCATGATAGTCATCGAGGCGTCTTCACAATCTACATTAGACAAGAAACTGGAGAAGATGGAAACGTATCCGGATAAGTACGTGGTAAAGGTAACCAAAAAATTGGGAAAAATGCGTTTGAAGATAATGGGGATATCAAGGCTGTACTTATATCAGATTCAGTGCAGGTTATACCACATAGTGCATTCCATAACTGCTCAGGAATTACCAGCGTTGTCATTGGTAACTCGGTGACAGTGATTGAAGAATGGGCCTTCGAAAATTGCGAGAACCTGACAAGCATAGTCATAGGCTGTTCGGTGGTCAACAAGCATGGGACTTTGAGCAGGGGAGGGGTAGGGGTGGGGTTAACAAGGCCCCCTATGTTAGGGTTGTGGTCAACAAGGCCCCCTAGGTTAGGGCTGTGGTCAACAAGCATGGGACTTTGAGCAGGGAAGAACCCCGCTTCCTATGATTTTCTGCAAACAATTTTAGTTAATATTCTTTAATGGTGTTGTGGTATAGCCATTTCCGATCCCCTGCGTCCTGATGGCCTCATGGTCATGTTCATAATCCATGTCGTTCAGGACGAGTGAGAAGACGAGGTGTATGAGTTTGTTCCTTGCATTGTTGATGATGATGCCGTATGGCTTCCCTTTTTCTTTCAGTCTGAGGTAGTAGTCGTGGTATATGCCATTTTCCCTGATTGTCCATTCAGCCGCCTGTGTGAGGTAGGCTTTGAGTAGGGAGTTGGAATAGCATTTGACGTATGCCTTCTTGTCCACGCTGCTCCCGGATGTGTCCCTGAAGGCTGCTATGCCGTAGTAGGAGGCCATCCTGTTTGCCGTGGTAATCCCCTTGAAGTTGTTGCTGTAGGCGATGAGTGCCGTGGCATTGACGATTCCAATCCCGTTGACGGATACGATGTGCCTGTAGCTGCTATAGAGTTCCTTGTCCCCCTTGATCAGCTCGAGTATCTGCTGTTCGCACAGCTTGATGCTCTTTTCAAGCGCCTTGATGCTCTTGCGGGCATCGCGCAGGATGAAGCTCATGGACTTGCTCTTAGCCGCCGTGTCCTCCAGGTGCGACATGCGTACCTTCTTTTCCGTCTTCTCCTGCACCAGCTTGTGCCGGTATTGCAGCAACGCCTTCAACTCGCGGATGGTGCTGCTGGGCGTCTGGTAGATGACGGCCTTGTCCATGTGCCGCATGGCATACTCGGCAATCATCAGCGAGTCCGCCTTGTCGTCCTTCCCCTTACGAACGCCCATGCTGCGCTTGATCTGCAGCGCGCTCTCACGCCAGATGTCAAGGTCCTTGGCATAGATGTAGTCGCACAGGCATCGGTCGTATCCGCCCGTGGTCTCGCAGCAGAACAGGACTTCATCAAGAGTAACGCCCTTGATCAGGTGCCGTGCCCAGACCAGCATGCGACGGAATCCCATCGGACGGTTCTCGAACGACTGATAGCCCAGTTTCTGGACGCCAAGGTGGGCGTTTTGCATGTCAATTGCGCTTGCATCGATTTTTTCTTTGGAAATGTCGATGCCGATAACGATTCTTTTCATATCTTTGTACCGTTTTTAATTACAGGAAGCGATTGACTGAAGGAAAGCTGTCTGTGACTATTACTTTAATTAGGCTCCGAGCCTACCTTCCTATTTGGCATTTGCAGCTGGAAATCCGGAGGGCCTGTAACGGGGCATAAGCTCATGGCCTTCAGGGGCAATTAGGGTGACCTCCGGCAGTCAATCCTTCCTTTCTACAACAAAGGTAAGGAATAACTGGTCTATCTTTCCATGTTATTGAGTTTTTTAGACGTTAATAATTTTAAGAGTTCGCTAAAGACTCTTATTTAAGGCTGCAAAGTTAAAGAAGGGGT
>JAILCU010000081.1 GCA_024690405.1 Bacteroidales bacterium | reverse complement strand
TGCAAATGAAAAAATTATTCATGGTTGTCAACGAGGATCGTTTCTTCCTGTCGCATCGCAAGGATATCGCCATCGAAGCGCATCGACAGGGATGGGATGTTACCATCGTGTGTAAGGATACCGGGCAACGCCAAGATGTAGAAGCACTTGGACTGAAGATGTTGGAGTTGCCCATCAACCCAACAGGTAAGAATATCTTCCAAGAACTGAAAACATTCATCTTCCTTTGCCGGCTTTATGCTGGCAACAAGGATGCTATTGTTCACCATGTCGGACTGAAGACAATCCTTTGGGGAAGTTTAGCCGCTAAGATCATTGGCGTGAAGGGTATGGTGAATGCGGTGAGTGGTTTAGGTGTGCTTTTCTCTGGTGAAAAGTCTTCTTTGGTGGCTAAGGGGGTGATGGCACTGTTGCGTTTCTCACATCAGCGGCCTGCCACCAAGGTCATCTTTCAGAATCACGAGGATGAGAACCTCTTTCAGGGGATGAAGGTCATCAAACCAGCAGACAGCGTGTTCATCAAAGGTTCGGGTGTGGATTTGGATGAATATCCCTTCTGTCCTCAGCCTTCGGATACAGTTATCAAGATTATTTTTACGGCAAGAATGGTCAAGGAGAAAGGTGTCATAGTGCTCCTTGATGCCGCAGAACTGCTGAGACAGCGCTACCAAGGACGCGTAGAATTTTGGCTCTGCGGTGGCTTGTCGGGTAATCCGAAGGCCATGACGCAGGCAGAGTTGACAGAGCGATGCGATGGCAAATATATCCAGTGGTTAGGATTCCGAAGCGATGTCAAGGATCTGCTCATGCAGTCGCATATCGTTGCTTTTCCCAGCTACTATCGTGAGGGCGTTCCCAAATCGCTCATTGAGGCTTGTGCCATAGGTCGGCCAATCGTCACGACAAACTCGGTGGGATGCAAGGACACCGTTGTGGACGGAGAAAACGGCTTCTTAATTCCTATTAAGAACAGTGACATCCTGGCGGCCAAGCTTGCTACGCTTATTGAAGACCGTCCGCTCAGAGAGCTGATGGGCAAACGCTCACGGGAGAAAGCAGAAAAAGAGTTCTCGCTGAAGATGGTGGTAGAAAAGCACTTAAGCGTTTATGAGAATTTGATTGAGAAAAATGAGGGATAAGATATAATAAATCGGTCGTTGGTACGTTATATATATATTACGTAACAAAAACCGATCGACATGTCATCGTATTGGTCATATATATTGTTGGCATTTATTATTGGTGTCATTGCAACCGCTGTGACGATACCTCTGATTATTGCCTTCTGCCGTAAGTTCGGCTACTATGATCAGCCCAATCAGCGTAAGGTGCATAAGCAGGCTATTCCGCGATTGGGTGGTATGGCTTTTCTCCCGTCTTTGGCATTGAGTTTTGCGGTGACGATGCTGGTTTATTACTCGCGAACCATGTCGTATGCTGATTTCCATTATACGGCAGCCCTGATGATTGTAGGTGCTGCCATTATTTTTGTGGTCGGGGGCATGGATGATCTGATGGACTTGCCGGCAAATGTCAAGTTCGTGATTTTGACGGTAGGGTCTTTAGCACTTCCCGCCTGTAATCTGACGATTGATAATCTGCATGGATTCTTCGGATTATATGCGGTTCCTTTGTGGGTAGCCTATCCACTGACGGTTTTGGTTATTCTGACGATTGTGAATGCGATCAACCTGATTGACGGTATCGATGGCTTGGCGTCGGGTATCTCGGCCATCTGTTTAGGTGTGTTTGTCTATTTATATGCAGATCTGCGCAATATCGTTTTTGTGGTGATGGCCGCAGGTCTGTTGGGATCTGTGCTGGCTTTTATGTGTTTCAATCTGTTTGGCAAGGTTGGTCGGATGAAGATTTTCATGGGCGATGCGGGCAGTCTGATTCTCGGATATGTACTGGCCTATCTGGCGATTAAATATATGATGGTGACGGAGCAGGATATTTACACGGACATCAATCCGATCCTGATCCCCTATTCCTTGTTTATTGTGCCGGTGTTTGATCTGGTCCGTGTCGCTTTCACCCGCCTGGCATCAGGCGAACCCATGTTCCATGCAGATCAGCGCCATATTCACCATATCATGATGCGCTGCGGCCTGACGATGCATCAGGCGTTGGTTGCCATTCTTGGGTTGGCGGTCTTCTTCATGGCTGCGAATCTGGTGCTGGATGACATGCATGTGCCTATCACGATCATTTTCTTTCTGGATATTGCCATTTACCTGTTGTTCTTCGTCGTGGCTTTCGTGCTGATAGACCGCAAGGAGTCGCTGCGCGAGATGATGGATAGTGAGGTGCTTCCCTCCTGAGGGCGGTGATGCGGACATGAACATGACAGGCATCCGTTGTGGCACAAGCCTCCCGTGTGTAACCCATGAATATATTTGAAATCATCTTGTTGGCCGTGGCGTTGGCGATGGACTGTCTGACGGTGTCCATCGTTGCTGGCGTCTTAGGCATGACGGGGCACCTTCGATGGCGAATGGCATTCTTTTTTGGCCTGTTTCAAGCTCTGATGCCGCTGATAGGGTGGTGGGGAATCAGTATGTTCAGCAGTTATCTTGAGGCGGTGGACCATTGGATTGCCTTCGGGCTTCTGGCCTTGATCGGCGGTAATATGCTGAAGGAATCCATGGAACCGGAGGATCAGCAACACTTCAATGCAGACCGCCTTTCGACTCAATTGCTGCTGGCCATTGCCACCAGTATCGATGCCTTGGCCGTAGGAATAACCTTCGGTTGCACGGGCTATGATGAGGTGTCTAAACTGACCTTGCCCTTGGTGGTCATCGGATTGGTATCCTTTATATTCAGTTTGGCGGGTTATCATCTGGGACATCGCTTTGGTGCGGTGATTACCCGCAGGTTCAAACCGGAGCTGGTGGGCGGTCTCATCCTGATAGCCATAGGAGTGAGGATCTTGATTACCCATCTTTTTGATTGGTAGGTCAGGCCTGCAAAACCTTCCTCATCTGAAGCGCTTTTATTCCGTTGAGTTAACGGGAAAGGGATGACCTTTCCTGTCTGGCCGACTTCTTTTCTTAACACATGATTAGGCCGCTTTACTTTTCTTTTAGGCAAGGCACGGACGAACTTGATTCTTTGTCGTCATTCATGGATGAAGTCTGCAGACAAACAGGCCCCGCCTTGTCGGGCGGGGCCTTATGGTAGATAACGTGATAGAAAGAGTCTTACTTGGCGTAGCTTACGGCACGGGTCTCACGGATGACAGTGATTTTCACCTGTCCCGGATAAGTCATCTCGTTCTGGATCTTCGTTGCAATGTCGGTTGAGAGGACTTCGATTTGTTTGTCGTCAATCTTGTCGGCTCCCACGATGACACGCAATTCGCGTCCAGCCTGAATCGCGTAGGTCTTGGTTACGCCCGGATAGCTCATGGCAATGTTCTCAAGATCCTTGAGACGTTTGATGTACGCTTCAGCAATTTCGCGACGTGCACCGGGACGAGCACCGCTGATAGCGTCGCACACCTGCACAATAGGTGCGATGAGGGAAGTCATCTCAATCTCCTCGTGGTGGGCTCCGATGGCATTACAGATGTCTGGTTTCTCCTTGTATTTCTCTGCCAGTTTGGCACCATAGAGTGCGTGCGGCATTTCGGGCTCCTCGTCGGGCACTTTGCCGATATCATGGAGCAATCCGGCACGTTTGGCCTTCTTGGCATTCAGCCCCAACTCGCTAGCCATGACCGCACAGAGGTTGGCTGTTTCGCGGGCGTGCTGCAGCAGGTTCTGGCCATAGCTGGAGCGGTATTTCATCTTACCGACAATACGAACGAGTTCGGGATGCAAGCCGTGGATACCTAAGTCGATGGCTGTGCGCTTGCCTGTCTCGAGGATTTCCTCCTCTACTTGTTTTTTGACCTTGGCCACGACTTCCTCGATGCGGGCAGGATGGATGCGTCCATCGGCTACAAGCTGGTGCAGTGCGAGACGTGCTATCTCGCGACGGACGGGATCGAAACCACTGATGACGATTGCTTCGGGTGTGTCGTCGACAACGATTTCAGTGCCGGTGGCCGCTTCAAGAGCGCGGATGTTGCGTCCTTCCCTACCGATGACGCGTCCCTTGACATCATCGTTGTCGATATGGAACACTGTGACGCTGTTTTCTACCGCAGTCTCCGTAGCAACGCGTTGGATCGTCTGAATGACAATGCGCTTGGCTTCTTTGTTGGCCGTCATCTTGGCATCGTCCATGATTTCGTTGATATAGCTGGCAGCTGCCGTCTTTGCTTCGTCCTTCAGTGTTTCAATGAGACGTTCCTTGGCCTGTTCGGCGGTGAGGCCGCTGATTTTCTCCAGTTGGGAGCGTTCCTGAGTGATGAGGCTTTCGAGACGCTGTCCCAGTTCCTCTTCTTTCTTCTGCAGAAGTGATTGCTGCTGGTCGAGGCGTTTGCGTTCGTTTTCCTGCTCGTTCTTGCGGCGGGTGAGCTCGTCTTGACGCTGGTTGAGACTGATCTCGCGTTGTTTCAGACGGTTCTCGCCTTGCTGAATCTGCTGGTTGCGCTGCTGCACTTCCTTTTCCAACTCGGCTTTCTTGTTAAGGAATTTCTCCTTAACCTCAAGGAGCTTCTTCTGTTTGATGACTTCCGCGTTTTTCTTTGCCTCTTCATGAAGTTCTTTCATCTGGTTGGGGCGCATGTGCCGATACCAGATCAACTGGTAGATGAGCACGGCCACGGCAATGACGACAGAGGCAATAGTAATTATCAATCCTGGTGTTGACATTTGTTTTGAGTGAGTTTAAAATATAAAAATTCGGCGCGCCAACCAAGCCTTCTTGTCTCCCCACCCGTACGGCAGGGAAGAAAGGACGAGGTTGAGTGCGTCGGTGTAGTTTGTTTCAGATATAAAAGAGATGCTCCTCCAGTGGGTGGGAGTGCGGGCTCTGTTTCAAGCCATAAAGGGTTATTGCTTCAAGGCCGTATTGAGCTCGTTGATGAGCCCGTTAAGCGTAGCCATTACAGGCTGAATGTTGCCATTGGCGGTTTCCTGCTGCAGTCGTACGGCGATGTCGAGAACCGTCATGAGCAGATAGGTGGTTACGGCCAGACCCGGGAAGTGGTTGGCATAATAGCCATATCGTTGGTTGATCAGCTTCTCGGCATCGCGGTAGAACAACTCTTCATCACGATTAATCTTGACGGAGAAGTTCTGTCCACCCAGTTTGAGGGTTATCTGAAAGGTATCGCTGATTTCCATTTATTGTTTTCTCCTATGATTCAATGCCCATGGTTTTGAGCAAAGCGATACATTTGTCTACATCACGCACCAGATGGTTGATACGCTGTCGTGCTGCGGCGATATCTCCGTCGCCAACTTCCAGCATTTTAGCCATCTTGAGGGTCTTGTATTCAGCCTCAAGGTCTTCGCATTTCTGCTTGAGCGTTCGAAGTTCATTGTCCTTGGCCACGAGCTCATTAAGCAATTCCTCGTTCTCTTCTTTCTGTTGCTCGAATCGGAGAATAAGTTGTCTTGTGAGCGTCTCCAGGAGACGTATGGTCTTGGTTTCTTCAGTGTTCATTTAAGACCTTTTCAGCCGTTATTGCATATTTTGCGCCACAAAGGTAACGAACCTTTTCGGTATATGCAAGTTTTTTGAATTATTTTAGGATTTTGAGCTCTTTGTCGCTTCATCGATGTCGGCTTTCTTTTCCTTCTTGGCCAGCATAACGGTGGTGTGAACGTATTCTGTCATCCATGCTTCAGAGAAACCGAGCATCTGCTGATATTTGCGGACGCCCGCCACGGTGCGGCGCACATTCTCGTCCTTCCAGTCGTTCTTGGTGGTGATTTCGTGGATGGTCTTTTCCGTCATGGTGCGCAGTGCTCCTTTCATGAAGGCAGGCAGGCGAAACTTCCATTGCATGAGATTCCCCATTAGCATCATCAGGTCTTGCGAGAAGGCTTGAAACTGGAGCAGATAAGGTTGGACGTCCTGAACTTTCTTACAGCGTTTCTTCACGCTGGTGTCGATTTCGGTGGGGAAGGTGTCGCTTACGCCATAGATCTCGGTGAGCATGGCGGCACATCGTTTCTTTTCCCCCACACCTAATTTGTTGTTGAGCGTGGGCACTTTCAGCGTCTGTTTGAACACGCGCAGGTCGGGCAGAGCCGCTAAGTTGGTGATGCCGACATGTGCAGCCATCGATGCTTCAAGATACACCCGTATCAGCGTCATGAAATCTTCCATGCCGCCGATTTTGACTTTCTCATCGGCCTTTTTTCGGCCGAATATCGTTGATAAAAAGGACATTTCTCTGATACTTTAAGACTTATTACCGCGCAAAGATAGTGCAAAAAGGGTGCTTTACCAAAGAAAAGTTCACCTTTTTGAAGTTTTCTGCAATAAAAGCGTCTCTTTCTCAAAAACAATCACTATCTTTGCAGCCGATATCGCATTCCTCGCGCGAACCTTTATATGATTATTCTCTCAAGTGCAAAATTTACAATAATATAATAAAGAAGTATGACAGACTACATTGACGAAGAAAAAAATGATGTTGAAGAGTCTTCCGGAATTGATTTCCGCTTGATTTGGTCCATCATCGTATTGAACTGGTATTGGTTCATTATCTCTGCTGTGATATGTGTGGGGATAGGCTATCTCTACCTCAGATACCAGCATCCTGCCTATCAGGCATCGACCAAGGTCCTGATCAAAGATGAGAGCAACACCGGCTCAAAGGGAGCTCAGGGAATGGATCTGGAGCAGTTGGGTATAATCAACAATACGAACGGCTTTGACAACGAGTTGGAGATTATCAGTTCGGCTGCTGTGGCTACGCGTGCCGTCAAGGCCTTGAAACTCTATGTTGCCTATAGTATTGATGGCCGCATGTCTACATCAGAGATGTATAAGACGAGTCCCATTCTGGTGGATCTTGAGGAGAGCAGGCTTGAACTTCTGAATACGACAGTGCCTATTGATTTTGAGAAACTCGGTAAGGATAAGGTGCGTGTGCACATCAGTCTGCCTTCAAAGGGCGACTCTCCCGATGTGCTGACTCGCGATTTGTCGTCTTTCCCCTGTGTGGTACATACGAAAGTGGGTAAGATCATGTTCTCCCGCAATCCGGGCTACGACCTGCCCGAGCGTACCTTCCACGCGGTCATCTATCCGCCTGTGTTGATGGGTCGTACCTATGCCCGCAGGTTGCATGCCGAGCCGACGTCCAAGATGACGACCGTGGCGGTGCTTTCTATTGTCGATACTTCTTTTGAACGTGCACAAGACTATTTGGCACAGTTGGTGAAATCTTACAACGAAGATGCCAATGAGGACAAGAACGAGGTAGCTCAGAAGACCGAGGAATTCATCGCAGAACGTATTGAGGTGATTCAAGGAGAACTGGGCGAGACGGAGGGACGCATTGAAGGCTTTAAGCGGAGCAACGAGCTGACGAATTTGCCCACCGACGCTACGGCCGCTCTCTCGCAGTCCACAGAGTTCCAGAAAAAGCAAGTTGAGATCCAAACGCAGATGAGTCTGGTGAAATCGCTGCTTGATTATGTCCAGAATCCCACCAATTCTCTCACGCTGATTCCTGCCAATATTGGTATGAGTAACGAGAGTGCTAATGCGATGATCCGTGACTATAACACCAAGGTGCTCAACCGTAACCGCCTTATTCGTGGCTCCAGTGAGAGTTCACCCGCTGTTGTGCAAGTCACCGACGAAGCACAGGCCTTGTGGGAGGCCGTGGGGCAGCAGTTGCGCGCCATTTACCGCGACCTGGAAGTGCAGAAGAACTCCATTGACAACCAGTATGCCCTCTTCGCCGGCAAGGTCAGCAATACTCCTACGCAGGAGCGTGCGATGAATGATATGGGTCGTCAACAGCAGATCAAGGCCAGTCTGTACCTGATGCTGCTCGAGCGCCGCGAGGAAAACTATATCTCACTGATCTCCACGGCGAACAAGGCCCGTATCATCGACGAACCGCAGTACGACGGTCAGGTAAGTCCGAAGAGCCGTCTCATCCTGATGGCTTCGCTCATACTGGGTCTTTTGTTGCCACTGATTATCTTCTATCTGCGTGAGCTGTTGCGCTTCCGTATAGAAGGACGCGACGACCTGGAGAAAGCTACCAAGATACCTGTCGTCGCAGATATCCCGTTGACGGACAAACTCTTGGACGGCGAGCGTGCGATCGTGGTGAAGGAGAACAAGAACAATATGATGGAAGAAGCATTCCGCAACTTACGAACTAATCTGCGTTTCCTGCTTGGCTCGGACGAGAAGGTCATCTGTTGCACGTCTTCTGTTCCGTCAGAGGGAAAGACTTTTGTGGCCACGAACTTGGCCATGTCCTTGGCCCTGCTCGGCAAGAAGGTGATTGTTATAGGTTTGGATATCCGCAAGCCCCGACTTGTAAAACTCTTTGGCCTGCCAAAGAACAAGCATGGTATCACCAGTTATCTTGCTGCAGATAAGGCAGATTTCGATCTCCTTGAAGAACAGATTGTGAAAGGGGTGATGAATCCCAACCTCGATGTCCTGCCCGCAGGTATTATTCCTCCGAACCCGGGCGAACTGATCACCCGCGACCTCTTGGATCGGGCGATTGATTACCTGAAGACGAAGTACGACTACATCCTTCTCGATACCCCGCCCGTGGGTCTGGTCAGCGATACGTTTGAACTGGCTCGTCTGGTAGATGTCACCTTCTTTATTGTTCGCTCAGAAGTGACCACCAAGGGTGATGTTGAAATGATCAACCGTTTGGTCAAGGAGGGTAAGTTGCCCAAAACCAATATCGTCTTCAACGGCATCAATCTTAAGAAGAAGAGATATGGCCTTTATTACGGCTATGGCAAGTACTCGGGTTACAAGAAATATGGGACCTATTATGGCCGTTATGGTCATTATGGCAGCTATGGTCACTATGGTGATTCTTCTTCCAGTGGTGCTCATATCGAGAAATAAGTATTCCTCTTTGTAAAAGGAACTGGTTTTCAAGGCTCCGTAAGTTCAGTTGATGGACTTACGGGGCTTTCTTGATTACATGGATTGACGTGTGAACGGGGCTTATGCTATGCGCCCTGCATTTCCTTTTCTATTTGCGCATTTTTGCAAGTCAGGTCGCGCAGCCTTGCACGACGGGTCGCACAGCCTTGCACGACGGGTCGCACAGCCTTGCACATCAGGTCGCACAGCCTTGCACGACGGGTCGTATCGTGCTGTGCGACCTGACGTGCAGAAGCGCTCTCCTTGTGTGTTGTCTTCTACTCTGCTGACATCCGATTGCATACCTTTGCTTTTCATGGGTTTCCATGAAATCATACCAGATTTTGCCTCAAGTCAAAAGAAATCGCGTCGGTTTATGTAGTATGTAGGCAGATCTTGTTAAAAAATATTTTTTTTGGACCAGTCCGGTTTTGGGATAAAGAGCCCCTATGAAGATTTCAGCATCATCTCAAGGGACTTCTTCATATTTTGTATTGGCATGGAGCAAGAGGGATTAAAAAAAAGAGTCCCGAAAGCCATTTTAAGGACTTACGGGACCAGGAATGTTTTGTAGAAGTCTGTGCCCTAAGTGTTTGATGTCTACAATGGTGGGGGACCTTGTGTTTGCAGAGCAAGCAATAGGGTAGATTCTTCTCTTTAAGAGTCTGAAGATGGCGACGATCTTAGAGTCTGGAGATGGTGACGATAGAGATCACGAGGGCGGCCACAGAGGCGATAGCACTGATGACGCTGCCGGCTACACCAAGGAAGGTGCTGAAGGCAGAGCTCTTCACGTTCTGGCTCTTGTTGGGCTGAATGTAGATCACATCGTTCTGCTGCACATAGAAAGCAGGGCTTTGGAAGATGTCGGCCTGGGTGAGGTCGAGATGATACATCGAACGCTTTCCATTTTCTTCGCGATAAAGCGTTACTTCCTGGCGCAGGGCCTGATCGGTGACATCGCCACATTGCGAGAGCACATCAAGGACTGTGTTGCGTTCGGATGTCAGGCTGACCACATGCGGAGTGCGTACGGCGCCGAGGACGGTGACGCGGGCATTGAGCAGACGTACCGTTACGTCGGGATCCTTGATGATGTTCTTCTCCCGGATTTTGGCTTCAATAGCAGATGCCGCCTCTTCGCAAGTCATATTGCGGACATAGACATTCTGCAGGATAGGTAGAATCAGGTTGCCGTTGTTGTCCACGGTGTAGCCGTAGATGGAGCCCATCGAACCTGTGTTGCCATAGCTGAGGTTGGAACCGGTGCGGTTACCGGAACCCATGGTGACATCGAGGTTAAAGACTTCGAGCAGCTCAGGGTTGTCGCAGGTGACTTTGATGAGTACCTGATCGGCAGGTTTGAGGCGCATCTGATAGCGTTGCAAGATGTCCTGGGCTTCCTGGAAGACTTCGTCAGATTTTTGGAAATAGATGATTTTCTCGCTGCTCACGCAGGCTGTAAGACACACGAGGACCATGGCCACGAATGTCAGGTTGATGATCTTTTTCATTTTTTTATTGGTGGTTTGGTTGAATCTTTCTTTTATTCTGGCGGACGAACCGCCAGACACTTGACCCTGTGCAGGGTCATTTTGTTGAGCGGTCGAACCGGAGGTCATGGCCCTAAGCCCGGATGTTCGGGTGGAGGCGCCGGGGGCAGAATGGTTGAGTGTAGGAGGCGCCGGGGGGAGGTAAAGGGGCGGCCAGTGGGCGTCAGCGGCGTTCGTCAATCATCTTGAGGAGGTACTGGCCATATTGATTTTTGATCATTGGTTGGGCCAGTTCCCGCATTTTGGCATCATCGATCCATCCTTTTCTGTAGGCGATCCCTTCGAGGCATGCCACCTTGAGTCCCTGACGTTTCTCTATGACTTCGATGAAGGTGGATGCTTCGGATAGGCTGTCGTGGGTACCCGTGTCGAGCCATGCAAAACCTCGTCCGAGCGTCTGCACTTTGAGCTCTCCGTCTTCAAGGAAACGCTGGTTTACCGTAGTGATTTCCAGTTCTCCGCGTGCCGAAGGTTTAATCGTACTGGCGACGTCCACAACCTTGTTGGGGTAGAAGTAAAGACCTACAACGGCATAGTTGCTCTTAGGTTGGGCGGGTTTTTCCTCAATGCTGAGGCAATTGCCGTTGTCATCAAACTCCGCCACGCCATAGCGCTCCGGGTCGCTGACCCAATATCCGAAGACGGTGGCTTTGTGGTCCTCTTCAGCCGTGCGTACGGCTTCGCGGAGCATGGGCACGAAGCCGCTGCCATGGAAGATGTTATCGCCCAATACCAGACAGGCAGAATCGGAGCCGATGAAATCGCGGCCGATGATGAAGGCCTGTGCCAAACCGTCGGGCGAAGGCTGTTCGGCGTATGTGAAATTCACTCCATAGTCTCCGCCATTGCCCAGCAGGCGTTGGAAAGCCGGTAAATCCTGTGGCGTAGAGATAATCAGTATGTCGCGGATACCAGCCAGCATCAACACCGAGATGGGGTAGTAGATCATGGGCTTGTCAAAGACCGGCAGCAGTTGCTTTGACACGCCTTTGGTGATGGGGTAGAGTCGGGTTCCAGACCCGCCAGCTAATACGATACCTTTCATCGGGGTGTAATCATTCGTTTTTCTTGGCGCAAAAGTAATTCATTTATTTGGAATGACCAAAGAAATGATAAAAAAAGCGCTGCGGAGGGGACCGCAGCGCTTGCTTTACGTATGGAGCGTGAGTCGTGACGAGTGTGTGTCACGAGTGACGCATCATCATTTACTTCACGAGGACCTTCTGAACCTTGCCGTTGTTGCGGATAATGTTGATTCCGCGACGGAGCTGATTCTGCTGGCGGCCATCGATGCTATAGATTGCTGTTACGCCAGCCTTTGAGGTCTGAATGCCTTCGATAGCATCGGGAGCCTCTGTGCCAAGATACTGGAGGGTCCAATTGGTGAAGATCGTCCAGTCGTTGGTCATGGTTTGGCTCTTCTTCACACCGATGGTGAGCGCGCCGTCTTCGCCAACCTGTACATCGAGGGAGTTGGTGTACCAGCCCTGCTCGAGATAAGTAGCAGCAGCTTCCATGTTGTCAGGAATGAATGTTCCGGTCATGCCATCAGCTTCCACTTCATTGCCTACACCGAGTTTCTGGGATGCCTGGCTCTCGAAGATGCTCTTAAGAGCAACGGAGTTCTGACCGGCAGCTGACTCTACATACATTACAGCGTTGAGTTCCTCTGTGCCATCGGCATGAGCATTGCCTGCACCGGGAGTGCCGAGATCAGTGTCGGCGTTATAGGTGCCATAGCGATAGAAACCGTCAAGAGACAAGGTGTAGTAACCCGGAGTCAAACCTGTCAGCTTCTGGTAGTGGTTGAAGTCCTTGTTGAAGAACTCACATTCTAAGAAGTCATAGCCCGGTGCGCCTTCACTGGTCCAGAAGTCAACGCCGCTCACACCATCGTCTGCGACGAGACCGTCGTAGTGGGGATTAAGGATTGCAACAGTAGCATCGTCGCCAGCCTGGAGATTGCCACCTACAGCAGCCGACCAACCATCAGTCATGGCTTTCTGGTCAGCTTTCATGGCTTCAAGAGTTGCATAACCGGAATCGTAGTTCTGGCGAGCGTCGCTGACGAGGGTGTTGAATTTTTCGGTTGCGTTGACCTTAACCAGGATGTTTTCAAAGTATTCAAGCACCTTGCCAAGCTCGGTGTAAGCGGCAACGCTTTCCTTGAGGTCTGCAATCACTTCGTCGATCTCGGCGATCTTGGCCAAGGCATCGTCGGCGTTGTCAATGTTTCCGGCATCGAATTCGAGCATCGTGCTCACTTCTGCCAATACATCAGTAGCAATAGAGAGTTCGTCGGTGGCCTCATAAAGGGTCTGAAGCTCAGCCTTTTTCTTCTCCACCATCTGAGCGAAGATGGTCACATCCATACCAGAGTACTTGATACCGAAGTTGGAGAAGATGACCCAGTCTGTGGTTGCCTCGCAATGGATACCGATCTTGAGATCGCCGTCCTTGTCGAGCACCACTTTCACGTGGTTCACATAATAATTCTCGCCGGTGTTGGGGTTCTCAGTGCGGAACCAGTAATATGCACCTGTCATACCGTTCGCCTTGTACATGCCATTGCTAGCGGTGTTATCATAGAACGTATCACCAAGGGCCGGATATTCAGCGATATTGGCTTCACAGAAGATAGGATCTGTACGCATCTGCTCCTCGTCGTCGTTGAGGCTGATGAGGAATTCTTTAGAAATACCGCCATAGAGCCATGTCTTGTTGGTGACAGTGACGTCATCATGGCGTGCGAACCCTTGAAGAGTAACGTCATAGACACCAGCCGGCATGTTGGGCAGCGTCTGGCTAAGATCGAATGCTTGATGGTAGGTTTCAATGTTGTCTGTAGCATCACGAAGCTCTGTCATCGAACCGCTGTTGATGGTCCAACCGGTAGGATCTGTTGTTGTACCCTGAGTGAAGCCCGGGTTGA
>JAILCU010000008.1 GCA_024690405.1 Bacteroidales bacterium | reverse complement strand
GGCGTTCCCTCCCCCTCAAGGAGGAAAAATCCCTACATCTTTAGGGAAACGCCCTTGCAGTATTGTTCCAAAGACGCTACCTTTGCAGCGTCAACCATTAAAAACGATATAACTATGAAGACTTTAAAGAATAGAATCTACTGGATGAGCATCCTGTTCATGGGCGTTGTCGGATTCACCAGTTGCGACACCGAATACTGGTACGACGACGAAGACGACGAGATCGGATACACCGTCAGCGGACATTGGTTTGGCGACCTGGACATGTACAGCTACAACGGTGAGCGCGCCCAAGGTTCTGAAATCGAATTCCGGCACAGCGGCAGCGGTTATTACCGCGGCACCGGCGTAGAGGTCGACTACTACTATTATTCCCGTCCTGTCACCAACTACTTCGATTGGGAAGTACGCAATCGCAAGCTCTACCTCTACTTCGATGATTCCGACCTCGACTGCGTCATCGTCAACTACCGCCTCTCAGCCACCTACTTCACCGGCTACATCGAGGGTTACGACGGCTACAGCACACGCTTCAGCCTGCGCAACTACGATCGCTACTGGGATGAATACGGCTACGGCGGCTACTACTACCGCTCTGCGCTTGAGGACACGGACTCCGTGAACATCGTCAAAGGTATTCGTGGTTGCAACCGCAAGACGGAGACTACTGGAAAATAAGGATAAGATGAAAATATTCGTTTCTGAAGAGATCAGACAGCGGTGCCCCGAATTTGTGGGTGCCGCTGTTCTTGCTGACATCCGCAATAGTGAATACGACGCTCAACTGTGGTCCGAGATCAATGGGTTCATCACGGACTACCGCGCCCGTTATACCGTCGACAGCATCAAGACGATGCCCTCCATCGAAGCCACCCGTACGGCCTATCGCCGGTGTGGCAAGGATCCAAGCCGCTATCGGCCTTCGGGCGAAGCACTGGTCAGGAGGACGCTCAAAGGCAACGACCTGTATCAGGTCAACACCGTCGTCGACCTCATCAACCTCGCAAGCATTGCGTATGGCTACAGCATCGGAGGCTTCGATGCTTCCAAGATTCAGGGTGACGCGCTCTGCTTAGGCATCGGACGCGAAGGAGAACCGTACGAGGGGATTGGACGGGGCCCCTTGAACATCGCGGGCCTACCCGTTTATCGCGACGCCTGCGGTGGCATAGGCACGCCCACCAGCGACCACGAACGCACGAAACTGGACCTGCAATCCACCCGCCTCCTGGCCATCGTCAACGGCTACGACGGCAACAGCGGCAACGTGCAGGCCTGTGCACGTTTCATTCAGGAATTAGTCAGGAAATACGCCGATAGCGACGGTGGCTCCATCATCGGGATGGAGGGATAAACACGCACGGCAACTACAAGTGCACCGTCAGTAGTGCCGGACAGATATAAGAGGGGTCGGCATGCACGGCCAGACTCTCGCGCATCGTCTTTTGCGAGCGGGCTATTTTACCCCGGAAAAGGCGACGTCCCTCAAACCGCACTTCTACCGGCTGATCGAGATTGACAATTTCATCCGTGAGCCAGAAGGTCAGCGTAGAATAGGTGCACTCGCTGATCTCAATGATATTGTCGCGGCAGACAAGACGTACGCGCTGCCCCCGACGAAGTTCGTCGGTTGGCGCCGTGAGCCAGTAGAAATGAGGACGCAACACTTCTTCCTGCTGCCACACGATTGTCCGTGGATAGGGATTGCGCACATATTGGGCCATCCACGGGAGAGCCAAGGTATCGGCACGTTGCATCCAGTGGCCCATGCCTTGCATGATATGGGTCTCGTGGAGATATCCGTCGGGGTCTGCACGATGCAATGAATCCAGTTCGAGCCCACGCTCTGCGTCCAGGCGGTTGCGGTCATAGGCATAGTCCTCGGCACCGCACCAGACCATGAAGGGGGTGTTGCGGAGGTTCAGCAAGGAGACGTCCCCGGGATGACCTGCCATCATGGAGGCTGCAGCCCAGTGGTCGGCCATGCGCGGGCCCATGCGCCAAAGTCCGTCACCGCCCGCTGAATAGCCCAAAAGATACACCTTGTTGGGATTGACACCGAGATGTGCCACGCACATCTGAATGAGGCGCTCATAGAGCCCGTCGAGGAGGGGCTTGAACCACATATCCCAGTCGTTGTACGGGGCGCGCGGTGCCACATAGACCCCTTCAGCCGGGCGATAGAGGTGCTTCTGGTTCTCCCACTGCTGGTCATTGACCGCAGCCGGGGCGTTTCCTCCGCCATGCAATGAGATCCAAAGGCTCCGACCGTCCACAGGCATATCGCCATAGACGGCGGTCCAGATAGGCATGGTGAGCGTATCGGCTTTCACCACCTTGCGCAGCCATGCGTCCTCAGTCTGCTGCCGTAGCGCATTCCTCCACTCTTCAGCCAGTTGCAGAGCATATTTGTCCGCCTTTTCGCGTGAGAGCGAACGGGCACTGCTTGCAGGCACTATTGCCACGAGTAGCCATGCAAGCATGACGATGCGGAGATGCCAGTGCAACACCTTTCTCATCTTGTTTCTTTTTTACCGTATGCCGGATCAATCTTGATAAAGGCAGACACCGCAAAGGTGACCAGGCAGCAACCTACGACCCACCAGAAGAAATGGAGATAACCCAGGTGATCTGCCATCCAACCCGCAATCATTCCGGGCAACATCATGCCAAGGGCTTGCATGGCCGTACAGATGCTGAAGACAGCCGTGCTGCGTTCGCCTTGCGAGAAATAGACCAGGTAGAGCATATAGACGGTGAATCCAAAGCCATAGCCGAACTGCTCAATAAACACACACAGATTCACCACAAGAAACGACGAATCCACGGCCGAAGCGAGGTACACGTACACCAGGTCGGGCAAGGAGATGCTCAGCACCATCGGCCATAGCCAGCGCTTCAGGCCATGGCGAGAGACGCACCAACCGCCCAGCAGTCCACCTATGGTCAGGCCGATGATGCCCACCGTGCCATAGACAAACCCCACCGATTCCGTACTCAAGCCCATTCCCCCGGCCTCCAACGTGTCGAGCAGGAAGGGATTGGCAATCTTCACCAACTGCCCTTCGGGGAAGCGGAAAAGGAGCATAAACAGCAGTGCCGTCACAATATGCGGTTTCGTGAAAAAGGTGCGAAGTGCTAACCAGAAATCAAGGAAAAGCCCTCCCCGCTCCTTTTCGCCTGCCTTCTCCCCATCTTCCCTCTCCACCAGTCTGTCCTTCTCCCCATCTTCTCTCCCCGCAGGCCTGTCCTTTTCCTGGGCGTCGTCGCCCAGGCCCTCTCCCTTCACGCCGCCCACCTCAGGCAGCGCATAACTATGCCAGAGCCACAATGCAAGAAACGCGCCGGCAAGCACAAGAAAAGAGATGGACCACGCCACGGGGACCGTGTGCGACCGCTCCAGCCACCCGGCGAGCATCACCAGCAGCCCCTGCCCCAGGATATTACCGATCCGGTAAAACGTGGAACGGATGCCCACATACAAACTCTGATCGTGGGTCGACAAGCCTAAGATATAAAGGCCGTCAGCCGCAATGTCATGCGTGGCACTGGCAAAGGCCAATATCCAGAAAAAGGCCAGCGACCCTTGAAGCCAGTACGCCGTGGGCAGCGTAAAGGCGATCCCTGCAAAGCCCGCCCCTATGAGCAGTTGCATCACCAGCACCCACCATCGTTCGGTCTTCAGGGCGGCAACGAACGGGCTCCACAAGGGCTTGATCACCCAGGGCAAGTAGAGCCACGAGGTATAGAGCGCCAACTCGGTGTTCGTCAGCCCCAGACGTTTGTACATCGTTGTGGCAATGACCATCACCGCCACATAAGGCAGGGCCTCGGCCAGATAGAGCGAGGGCACCCAGGCATAGGGCTTATTTCTCATAGGGTATATGGGGTTTAGAGGAAGACGGCAAAAGGGGGGATTCGGTATCGTTCAGCACGACGCGATAGCCGGCATAGGCTGCTACCAAAGCGGGAAAGGCCAACAGGACGTCAAGCACGAAGAACAGATGGAACCCGAGGCAGCTAACGAGCCAGCCCGAACCGACAATGGCTGGCAGCATCACGAACGAGACCAAGGGGATATAAAGGTAGTTGATCGTGCTGCGGTAACGCTCACCCGAAATATAGCGGACGAAAAGCATGCAGGCATTCAGCCCGAAGCCGAAGCAGAACTGGGCGATGAAGGTTGCGGCACATAGGGGAGGTAGCGTCGTGGGCGGACAGACGGTCATCACGAGATACACCACGGGCGAGAGCACAAGGGCGACCACCATTAAGAAATAGGTCCACGGCGAACTTACCCTCACATGCTGAAGACGTGCCAGCTCTTCACGTCCGATCATCTTCAACGCCGAACGCTGACCATCGCTGACTTTCCGGCGGTAGTTGTAGAGCAGATGATGTCCTAATCCCAGTCCCATGGAGAAAGCCATCACGCCCACGGTGCCCTGAGCCAGACCGATCCATTGGAGCGAACAGGCCAAACCTCCTTCGGCACGTGAAGCAATGAGAAAAATCACCCGGGTGTAGAACATCAGCGCCTGAGGCAACAAAACAAAGAAAAGGCAAAGAACCACCAGGAACCAATACCGTTTATGGCAGATGCGGTCGATCACATCCACCTCGGCACGCACGGCTGCACGCAACGACTCGGTCTGATGGCTATCCCCCACTCGGGGCGAGCGCAAGGCGAAAAAATTATAAAGGAAAAGCAGGAGATATACGCCGGCCAGCAGATAAATGGCGGTGCTCCAGGAAAGAGTGATGGCCGCACGACGGTTGTGATAAAACACCTCCAGCGCACCCACCACCATCATCAGCACGCCATACGTGACGATCGTACTGGCCTGCGAGAAGAACATCTTGCGCGTGTTGTAGTATCGCTGTTCTTGCGGACGGAACATCCGTTCGTAATACATGCGCGCTGCCAGTTCGTGCCAGGCACAGAACATGCACAACAGCATAAGCACGCCGAAAATCACCCCAACCCGGTAACCGATTGATGCCGTGAAGGTGAACGCCAAGGCGACCAGCGAGCCAAAGATAAAAGCCTCTACCAGCCGCAATACATGGGCGAAACGCCCCGCCTGCCGAACCTTATGCCGTAAGAAGGACTTCAGCACCCAGGGCAGCGTCAGCAACCCGCACAGCACCGTGCTCGATTCCCACCCCACTCCGAGTTGCAGGAACATCAGCAGCGCCACAAAAGTAATCATGGCGCTGGGGATGGATTCTGCTGCAAATAAAGTAGGAAGCCAGTACAAGGCGTAGGGCGTTTTGAGGGAAGGGGGATGGTTATTTGAAGCGTTGTGCAACGCTTGCGGCAGGTTTAATACGAGCGGGCCACGAGTACACGGTACTTGGCAGGCTTACCGCTCACCATATCCGTGCCGGGCGTCTGCTCGAAGTCGAAGGGCACACAACGGATGGTGGCCTGCGTTTCTTCCTTGATCTTGGCCTCGGTCTCGGCGGTGCCGTCCCAATGGCAGAGGAAGAAGCCGCCGTCCTTCACGCGTTCCTTGAATTCTTCATAGTCCTCGCATTCATAGATGTGCTCGTCGCGGAACTTGCGGGCCTTCTCGAAGATGGACGTCTGCATGTCGTCGAGGATCTTCTTCACCTCGGCGGCAATGCCGTCGCAAGCCACCGTTTCCTTCTCCAGCGTATCGCGGCGCATCAGTTCGATGGTGCCCTGTTCCAGGTCGCGCGGACCCATCACCAGGCGCACGGGAATGCCCTTCAGTTCGTAGTCGGCGAACTTGAATCCTGGACGCTTCTGGTCGTTGTCGTCCAACTTGACGCTGATGCCCATTGCTTTCAGTTCGTCGGCGATGGCGCCCAGTTTCTCACGCAGGCGGTTGAGTTCGTCCTCGGTCTTGTAGATGGGTACGATCACCACCTGGATGGGTGCCAGGGCGGGCGGCAGCACCAGACCGTTGTCGTCGGAGTGGGTCATGATGAGGGCTCCCATCAGACGGGTCGAGACGCCCCACGACGTAGCCCACGCATATTCGAGTTCGTTGTCCTTATTGATAAACTGCACGTTGAACGCCTTGCCGAAGTTCTGCCCCAGGAAGTGGCTGGTGCCGCTCTGCAGCGCCTTGCCGTCCTGCATCATCGCCTCGATGGTGTAGGTGTCCAGTGCGCCGGCAAAGCGTTCCGTTTCGCTCTTGACGCCTTGCATCACGGGCACGGCCATCACCTTCTCGGCAAATTCGGCATACACCTTCAGCATCAGGCGTGCGCGTTCTTCTGCTTCTTCACGCGTGGCGTGCGCCGTATGACCTTCCTGCCAAAGGAATTCGGCCGTGCGCAGGAACAGGCGGGTGCGCATCTCCCAGCGCATGACGTTAGCCCACTGGTTGATGAGCAGCGGCAGGTCGCGATAGCTGTGGATCCAGTTCTTGTACGTGTTCCAGATGATGGTCTCCGAGGTCGGACGGATGATCAGTTCCTCCTCCAGCTTCGCTTCGGGGTCCACCACCACGCCGTCGTGCGTCTCGTTGGTCTTCAGGCGATAGTGCGTCACCACCGCACACTCCTTGGCGAAGCCCTCTACGTGTTCGGCCTCGCGGGAGAGAAAACTCTTCGGGATCAGGAGGGGGAAATAGGCATTCTGCACGCCCGTGTCCTTGAACATCTGGTCCAGGATGTGCTGCATCTTCTCCCAGATGGCGTAGCCGTAGGGCTTGATGACCATACAGCCGCGCACGTCGCTCTGCTCGGCTAAATCCGCTTTCACGACAAGTTCGTTATACCATTGCGAGTAATTCTCGCTGCGTTTCGTCAGGTTTTTGAGTTCTTTTGCCATAATATAAAAGGGTCAATTTTTGTTTTTGCGGTGCAAAGTTAGTGAAATATTGCCAAAGAGACGCATAAATTTGGCGGTTTTGATTCTTTGTAACAAGAAAATGTGTACATTTGCAACCAAAGGACTACATAAAAAACCTTTTTATTCATTAAACTCTTTACAAAAATTATGAAAGGATTAAAGTTTTATGCACTCGGCCTCTGCTCCGCATTGCTTCTCAACTCTTGTGGCATGAGCAACACCGCTAAAGGTGGCATCATTGGTGGCACCAGTGGTGCAGCCCTCGGCACAGCCCTCGGCGCTATTCTCGCCAAGAGCGGCAACAAGACCAAGGTCGGTGCCATCTCTGGTGCTGCAGGTGCTGTCGTAGGTACGGCTGCCGGTATCCTCATCGGGCGCAAGATGGACAAGGCCAAGGCTGAAGCCGAGAAGGTCGCCAACGCACAGGTGGAGAGCGTCACCGACGGCAATGGCTACCAGGCCGTCAAGGTCACCTTCGACAGCGGTATTCTCTTCAAGACCGGTAAGTCCACCCTCAACGCCGTTGCCCAGAGTTCTCTCTCCAACTTCGCCACCAACGTGCTCATCCCCAACAACGACATGAGCGTGGGTATCATCGGCTACACCGACAATGCCGGCTGGAGCAACAGCACCGCCGAGCAGAGCAAGCAGAAGAACCAGGTGCTCTCCCAGCAGCGTGCTCAGGCCGTCAGCAGCTACCTCATGAAGCAGGGCGTCACCAACAACCAGATTCAGGAAGTCGTCGGCATGGGCGAGGACAACCCCGTGGCTGACAACAGCACCGCTGCAGGTAAGGCACAGAACCGTCGTGTCGAGGTTTACCTCTATGCCAGCGACGAGATGATCAAGCAGGCTGAAGCCGGCACGCTGCAGTAAACTCTCTGACACCAACAACGCACGTCGTCACCCTGCTACAGAAACTATAGAAACTACAGAGACTATAGAAACGACAGGAACCCGTGCTAAGAATAGTCCCCGCCCAATCGGTTGCGGGGACTTTTTGTATCTGAGCATGTCATCAATCCATAATGCATACACTCAAAACTCAAGCGCTCAACCTCTGGTCGCTCCACACTTCAAGCGCTCAACCTCTGCTCGCAAGACACTTCAAGCGCTCAACCCTGGTCGCATGACACTTCAAGCACTCAACCCTGGTCGCATGACACTTCAAGCGCTCAACCTCTGTTCGCTCCACACTTCAAGCGCTCAACCTCTGGTCGCAAGACACTTGGAAAACTCAAGCCCCCCGTGGGTTGAGTGTATGGCGGTTCGTCCGCCATATCCCCCCGCTCTCAACTCAAACCGACCTTAATGCAAGATGCAAGATGCAAGAATGCACTACATAGTGCATACCAAGAAGCCTACGGTTCGGCCTTGAGGGTAGGCAGACTCCAACTGTACTTGACGGCCAGCAGACGGATGGTGATGGCGACGAAACAGGAGAGGACGGCGCTGCCCTCGGGTCGCCAACCTAAATAGTGGAGACAGACGATGTAGACGATGCCTCCGGCAAGGCAACAGGTGGCATAGATCTCCTTGCGGAAAATGAGAGGGACCTCATTGATGAGGATATCGCGCAAGACACCGCCGCCGGCGCCCGTGATGACGCCTAAGCAGATGGCGGCCCAGGTGGGGAATCCCAAGCCAAGGGCCTTCTCGATGCCGATGACATTGAAGAGCGAGAAGCCGATGCAGTCGAAGATGAACCAGGTGTTGTTCTGACGCACCAGCCACTTGCGGCACACAATCACCCACAACAGACCGAAGAGGCACACCAGCAGGTAGATGGGGTCCTCCAGCCAGAAGGGCGTCTTGCCGATCAGCAGGTCGCGCGTGGTACCGCCGCCGACAGCCGTGGCCGTGCCTACGATGAAAGCGCCGAAGAGGTCGAAGTTCTTGGCCGCGGACAGACGTGCACCGGACACCGCGCCCGCCAGGGTGCCAATGATCTCGAGGAGCACGAAGGACCAGGGGATATACAGCATATTCCCCATGTCCTGAAAAAATTGACTAACGAGTTCCATCAAAAGTGATTAGTTTGTAGCCGACAAGAGCATCGTAGCGCGCCCCTTGCGGACGGTGGTAGACGAGGATGAGGTATTCGTTCTCGGTCTGAAAGAAATCGCCCTCGGTGCGCTCGGTCTCGCCTTGTCCATTGCGATCGAGCAACCGGTATTGGTAGTCGTAGTAGCCCTGCTTGAGGAGCACGGCGCACTCATAGGCGCGCTGTCCGCGGTCGTAGTGCATCTTGCAGGCGGGGTCGGGGAAACCGTTGTCCCAGCGTCCGGTGACATAGATGTCGCTGCCTATGACCTCGGGCATCTTAAGCACGAAATGTACGAAGAGGTACTCGCTCTCGAGGTCGTTGTCCTCGTCGCCGCTATGGCGGATGACGTAGGCACCGTTCTGGTCGGGGACGTAGGTGTAGTTGCGCTGGGGCTCGGAAGCGAAGAGGGTGGAATGGTAATGCGAGTCGTACCACCCGATGCGGTCCACGCCCATTCCGTTCTGGTGCACATCGAGGATCTCGAACTTATGGAACTCGGAGCCGGCGGGGAAGACGAGGCCGCGGCGGTGGGTCCATTCCACGCCCGTGGACTTGGTGATGTTGGGCTCCAGATTGACGACGGCGTTGTCCCACCGGCGGTTCTGCATGACCACGGTGTGCAGCTCGCGCAACGGGTCCACCACCCTACGTGTACCGTAGTCGACGGCATAGGTGACCTGCTGATGACGGCGGTTGAAGTCGACCTCGGTGTTGCCGCTGACAGACGCCCTGATGCCCATCTCCGGACTGACGATGGCGAAGCAGGCCTCGAGGACGGGTTCCTCGCTGTGGTCGCTCTCGTCGGCATAGACGCGGATGCGGTAGTTGCCGGGCAGCAGGAGCCGGACGTCGTCGTTGGGGAGCACGACGCGATAGTGGGTGTAGAGCACCGTGGTGTTGAGGCTCTTCTCGTAGTCGTCGATGGGCTGACCGTTGAACCCTTCGAGGAAATCGCTCTCGAAGACTTCGTCGGCTACGCTCCAGTCGGCATTGCAGAATTCCACCTTATATATATAACGCGTGTACTCGTGCGACAACTCGTCGAAGGCAATCTCGACGGGGTCGCCCAGACGCAGGATGGGCGGCAGCAGCGGGTCGCCCTTGACAATGACCTGCACGGAGCGTATCTGCTCCGAGAGGCTTCGCGTCTGCTGCGCCAAGGCGAAGGGAGCAAGCAGGAAAAGCACGAGAAAAGACAGGATGATGATGCGTTTCACGGCGCAAAATTAAATAAAACTTTAAACATTCACGCGAAACTCTAAACTTTTTTGTACCTTTGCCACGAAATAAGGAGAGAAACATGAAAAAAAGCACCCTAAAACACCTCGTTTTCACGCTCATCGTACTACTTCAGGGCACCGCAGCAAACGCTTTAACCTACCAGAAAGCGGACAGCGTGCGCGTGGTGGAATTGTTAAAAAAGGGAATGAAGCAACCCGCTTCGGAGAACCTGATGCTCTTCTATGCGAACGAGTTGAAAGGTCTGCCCTACGTGGGCAAGACGCTGGAAGTGAACCCCAAGGAGGAACTGGCCGTCAACCTGCGCGAGCTGGATTGCACCACGCTCGTGGAGAACGTAGTGGCGCTGGTGATGACCACCCAAAAAGGCAGTCAGCGCTTCAGCGATTTCTGCCGCAACCTGGAGCGAATCCGCTACCGCGAGGGACGTCTGAACGGCTACGCCTCACGCAACCATTACTTTAGCGAATGGATAGAAAGCAATGGTAATCAAGGCATTACGCAAGAGATTAAAGGAAAAGTTGAAGACTCCAGAGGCGCCTACTACCCTTTCATCGAGGCCCAGACCCTGGACATCACATATATGAGCAAACACCCCAACAGTTACCCGATGCTGCGCGATGACGCGAAGGCGTTGAAACAGATAAAAGCCAATGAGCAGCGTCTGTGCGGCCGCACGGTTCGCTACATCCCCCGCCGCCTCCTGGGGCGCTCGCGCAAAGACCTGTCGGCGGTGCACGACGGCGACATCCTGGCCATCGTCACGAAGAAAGCCGGACTGGACGTCTCGCACCTGGGCATCGCCGTTTGGGGGCGCGACGGCAAGCTGCACCTGCTCAATGCCAGCCAGATCCACAAACGCGTGGTGCTCGAACCGATGACGCTCGAAGAATATATGAAAAAACATCCGTCGCAGTTGGGGGTGAGAGTGGTGAGAAAACTGTAACGGGAGGATTCCTGTTTCTCACATCAATCCATATAGTTCTCATTATCGGTAAGGGTAAGCCCAAGGTCATGTCTTGCATTCTTGCATCTTGCATCTTGCATCTTGCATCTTGCATTAAGGTCGGGGGTGAGTTCATGAGCGGGGATGATATGGCGGACGAACCGCCATACACTCAACCCACGGAGGGCCGTCAACTAAAAGAACCAACTTGTCCGCTTGTCAACTAAACAACCAACTCGTCAACTCGTTCGCTCGACCGCTGGTCGCTTGACACTTCAAGAACTCGTCAACTTGTCAACTAAAAAAAAATGCCCATATTCCACTCCATACAAAAATGGTTGCAGAGGCTGGTGATTTTCTTCTTTGCCTCCACCATACTCACCGTCGTGGCCTACCGATGGTTGCCGGTATATGTCACCCCGTTGATGGTGATCCGATGCTGCCAGCAGATAGGAAAAGGCGAGGCATTGCGCCTGCGTCACCACTGGGTATCGCTCGATGAGATGTCGAAATATATGCCTGTAGCGGTGATGGCGTCGGAGGACCAGCGTTTTCTCGAGCACCACGGTTTCGACTTCGATGCCATCGAAACAGCCATCAAGGAAAACCAGGAGGGAAAACGCCAACGCGGCGGGAGCACCATCAGCCAGCAAACGGCCAAGAATGTATTCCTTTGGCCAGACCACTCCTGGGTCCGCAAAGGTCTTGAAGCCTATTTCACGGCCCTCATAGAAATCATCTGGGGCAAGGAGCGCATCATGGAAGTATATCTCAACTCCATCGAAATGGGCGACGGCATCTATGGCGCCGAAGCCGTGGCACAATGGCATTTCAGATGTTCGGCGGATCGACTCACACGCGCCAACTGCGCACTGATCGCGGCCACACTCCCCAACCCCATCCGCTACAGCAGCAAAGAACCCTCGGCGTATATGCTGAAGCGGCAGACCTGGATCATGCGCCAGATGAAGCACATCGACCTCTTCCCACGCTCTTCCAACGAAAAACCATAAAAAAAGGTCACAGAACTTATATTCCGCAACCACCAGCGAAGGGTTGAGTTCGGAGCGGTCCGTCCGCTCCGTCAGAGGTCACCCACCTACTCCCCCACCCCACAAACCGTCATCTCCCGACGATCCACCCCGACGGCCAAATCCTGACCCCCTCCCACCCCCCCCTCCCTCGAGGGAGCGGTCACCTTTTGAGGTTGTAGCGGGCCCCTTGGGGGATGAGGTCAGCCGGTGTATCGGGAGATAATTATTTCCGGGGTGACTTGGTGGGTGATGGCTCTTGGCCTTGAGCCAGGGGCTTGAGTCTCACCCCCTACTCTTCCGTCAAACCAGCCTCCAGCCAGTCCTTCATCGTCTTTGCAGCATCGCGCAGGGCCGTAGCCTCGTCGACGTCGTACTCCTCGGTGAGCAAACGTGCCAACTGCTGAGCGTCGAACTCAGCAGCCTCCACCTTGCGCCAGAGATAGGCGGCGCTCTCATTGAGGCTGATGACCTTGGAGAAATCTATGTTGGCCTTGCCATGGGCAACTACGACGGCTTCGCCGCAGACATCCATGAGTTCAAATCCTTCCTTAATCTTCATATCGTTGTCTTATAGATGAACAGGAGCAGACGCCGCACGGGCAAGAGTCTGCGCCAAATTTTTATTTTTCGTTTGAGAGCAGGGTCGCTGGCATAGCGTATGTGGTTATTGGGCCTGATGTACTCGACAACAACCCCGCAGACATCCTTCCGGGTGCAATGCTCGGTGCCGCGAATATTGCCGTCGCCCATCAGCGTAAGGTCGTCACCGGCAATCCCGATGATGCGGTGCAGGACAAAATGGCCTGGAGCAATCTCTGCCAAGACGGCATCGCCCACCTCGAGGGTGGTCCAGGGCGCCAACTTCACACGGTCGCGCAGGTGTTCGAGAAACGGTCGCATGGAATAGCCCTTGACAGAGATGATGGCCGTCTCCCCCTTCGCCACATACTGGCGAACGAGGGGCAGCAACTTGTCGTTGGGCAACTCCATACGCGCCGCAGCGTCGGACCGGGGGTCAGCATAGCGATGATGTTTTGCCTTGCGCCACGGCGTTGCGAGAAAACGTCCTATTATTATGATGACCTGTTTCAGCATTGGTCTTTGTCGTCCATTGAAAGGGGAACCTCAGGCATTCGCGACCTTCACGGCCTCGTAACTGACATGCGCCGCTTCCTCGTCGGGACGGCATCCCAGCCAGTAGACCGGCGTCGTACGCAGCAGCCGTGAGATGGTCTGGCAAATGCCCTCGTAGACACGGCGGTCCCATTTCATGGAACTCACGGCGGGCAGGAGAGCGGCAAAAGCCTCGACAGGTGCCATGCGCCGAATCGTGTTCTCAGGGCGCTGCTCGATACGCGTGATGGCCCCGACCGGTGCCCAGATATTGCGATAGCAGGGTGTCTTGCCGCTCCAGGGCGAACCATAGATGCGCGTCTGGCCATCGACGATGCGCACGACGGGATTGTCGTCGTTCATCAGGTCAGACCCGGGAATATATTGGTACCACAAATGAGTGTGCGTGCTCTTGCCCGTGCCACTGGGGGCTGTGAAGAGATAGCCGTAGCCGGCATTGCGGATGACGGAGGCATGCACCAGCAAGGTGTCTTGTTGAGCGGCCGCAAAGGCAAAGGCCATCATCAGCGCATTGTTCAAACCGAACTGGTGCTGACGAAGCGACGTGCCGGTGAGGACGGCCTGGCAATGGCGGAAATCGTCGCGGGCCGTAAGACAGCAACTGAGTTGACCGCCATCGCACATGGGCAGGCTGATCTCAAAAGCATAGGAACCCGCTTGGTCGCGGTAGACTCCGTGGTTGGCACCGCCACAATCGAACTGTCCGATCTCGTCCATATTGGCAAAATCGGGCGCGACGCCCACCCGGACGTCCATGGTGAAGAGCACATCGCCCTCTTCGTCGCACACAAAAGGCGAGAAAGAGGGGATGACCTCCTTAGCGGCCAGCGCATCGGGGAGGTTGACCTGCAGACGATGCAGTGCCACCTTGAATCGGTTGGTCGTCATGGCTGCGGTCTGTTTGGTGGGGTTCCGGGGCCCTTTCCTTGCGGAGCGGAAGGAGGTGCTGCCGGCGTGGATGCCGGACCGGCCACCTCTTCGGGCTCACCGATGATGACAGGCTTATACTCTTCGGCCTTGAAGCGGAAACGCTCTTCGGGCAAGATCTGATAGCGGAGGGCGGGATCATTCTCGTAGCGTTTGCGCACCTTGGCCCAGCGGCGCTGCACCTTGCGCAGGTTGGTGCCGAAGAAAACCGTGCACACCGTGTTCTTGCGGTGCTCCTGCACTTCGACATGATACTGCAACTGCAGGCTGTAGAGCGCACGGTCGATGAGGAACTTGTGCGAGGGGTCGATCCACGCGCTGTCCAGCGTCTGGATGTCGGTCTGGAATGCCGTGGAATCAGTGAGCGAAGCCGAAAAACCGAACATGTAAACGCGTGTCATACGCGGTTCCTTGCTGGCAGCATCGACGGTTGCTACGGCACCGGCAAGGAGGAGAAAGGCGAGGGTCAGGCTTAGCCTGCGGATGTTCTCTGTCAGTCTCATGATGATGTCTTATCCGAGATAGGTTTTCAAGAGTTTGCTCTTGGAATTATTGCGCAGGCGACGGATGGCTTTCTCCTTAATCTGACGAACGCGCTCACGGGTGAGGTTGAACTTGTCACCAATCTCCTCGAGGGTCATCTCCTGATGATTGATGCCGAAGAACATCTCGACAATCTGCTTCTCGCGCTCGCTCAAGGTGGAAAGGGCACGGTCGATCTCGCGGCTGAGACTCTCGTTCACCAGGCTCTTGTCGGCCATGGGGCTGTCGTCGTTGACGATGACGTCGAGCAACGTGTTGTCCTCGCCCTCGACAAAAGGAGCATCGACGGAGATGTGGCGGCCGCTGACCTTGAGCGTATCAGAAATCTTGTCCACGGGGATATCCAGTTCCTCGGCCAGTTCATCGGGACTCGGACGGCGCTCGTTCTCCTGCTCGAACTTCGACAAGGCCTTGGAAATCTTGTTCAGCGACCCCACCTGGTTCAGCGGCAGACGCACGATACGGCTCTGCTCGGCCAAGGCCTGGAGGATGCTCTGGCGAATCCACCACACGGCATAGGAGATGAACTTGAAGCCGCGCGTCTCATCAAACTTCTCGGCAGCCTTGATCAGTCCGAGGTTGCCCTCATTGATCAAGTCGGGCAGACTGAGGCCCTGATTCTGATACTGCTTAGCCACACTGACCACGAAACGCAAGTTGGCGCGCGTGAGTTTCTCCAGGGCTACGCGATCACCCTTGCGGATGCGCTGTGCCAGTTCCACCTCTTCCTCCACGGTGATCAGGTCTTCGCGACCGATTTCCTGAAGATACTTGTCCAACGAAGCGCTCTCGCGGTTGGTGATACTCTTAGTAATTTTGAGTTGTCTCATTCCTTAATGGTATAAACGTATAAATCGATATTTCTGCTTTAAGCGTGCAAAATTACATTAAAAATAGTGCATACGCAAGAAAAATTCAAAGTTTTCATCGAAAAAAGTGCGAAGAAGCAAAGCTTTTTGCAAAACTTTGCCCCTTCGCGCCGTTATCTGCCTTTTTGGCCCGCTTTTTGCTAAGGGCGATTTCTGCCGCGGAGGGAAGGCAGCATTGACCTGTCGCCACCCCCGCCATGCACATTATTTCTTCTTCTCGTCGGAGAGGTCGATGGCGGTGGCCACGCGGCGTCCGCTCTGCGTGATGGCACGGATCCAGAGTGTGCGGTCGCTGGACTGGTTGGCAGCCTTGACAGCATCCTCGAAGTCCTCGACGGTGCGCATCTCCTTATCATTGACCTGCAAGAGAATCATGCCCTTGGCAATGCCGGCTTCCATGAGTTTGCCTTTCTTGATGGCGGTGACTTCCAGTCCGTAGCGCAAAGCCAGTTGCTGCTTCATCTCGTCGCTCAACGGCTTGAGTTGTGCGCCGAAGAGGTCGATGTCCACTTCCTCGAGCACCTCGGTGCCACCCTGGGCGTTGCGCAAAGTGGCCGTCTCGGAGTGCTCCTTCTTATTACGCACGAAGGTCACCTTCACCTTCTCGCCCGGACGACGCTGCGAGAGCGCTTCCTGCAGCTCGGCCATCTTCGAGACCGCCTTGCCGTCGATGCTGGTGATGACGTCGCCCTTCTGCAGGCCCAGTTCCTCAGCGGTGGATTTCTCGCTGACACTCTGCACATAGATACCGCTGTTGGTGCCCAGGTCGACTTCGTTGCCTTTCTCCTTCTCGATGTCAATATAATTCGTAGCATCCATACCCGAAACGCCGAGCAGTGCACGCTGCACCACACCGAACTCCTTCAGGTCGGCAACGACCTTGTTCATAATGGTTGTAGGGATGGCGAAACCATAGCCGGCGTAACTGCCCGTCTGACTATAGAGCATCGCATTGATACCCACCAACTCGCCACGCTCATTCACCAGGGCGCCACCCGAGTTGCCGGCATTGATGGCAGCATCAGTCTGGATGAAGCTTTCCACGCCATTGGCACCCAAAGAACGGGCCTTGGCGGAGACGATGCCGGCGGTAACCGTGGAGGTGAGGTTAAAGGGATTGCCCACGGCCAGCACCCACTCGCCGATCTTCAGGGCATCGGAGTTGCCGATGGTGATGGCCGGCAGGTTCTTGGCCTCGACTTTCACGAGCGCCAAATCGGTGGTCTCGTCCAAGCCGATGATGCGGCCCTTGTATTCGGTATTGTCGTTCAATTTCACAAGAATCTCATCAGCGCCAGCCACCACGTGGTTGTTGGTGACGATGTAGCCGTCGGCTGAGATAATGACACCGCTACCGGCGCCTTGGCGCTTCGGCTGGGTCTCGATCTCCTGCTGGCGCCCCTGTCCGCGATTGCGGTTGCCGTAGCCAAAGAAGTCACCGAAGAAATCCTCAAACGGATCGCGCACCGTCACCGTCTGGCGCACGGCATTCTTTGTCACCTTGATATATACAACGGAATTCACCGAACGCTCTGCTGCGGTCGTCAGGTCAACCAGTCCGGCCGGGGCGGCCACCTGGACGGGTGTCGCTTGCGGGGTGGCGGCGGCGTAGGCCTTGGAGGTCATCGAAATCTTGTCACTCATGATTGCGCCTGTCAAGAGGCTGCTGCTCAGCGTCAGCGCTGCTGCACCGAGCCACATCTTACTTTTTTGTGTCATTGTCTGCTTAATTTCAAATCTATTATTATTAAGGTTATCTCTCTATGATGAAGGAGACCGGCTTGGGGTGCCCGAAAACCGGACTCCCGGTTCACCAAATCCGACACAAAAGTAGTGCAAAAGTTTAGCTCTCTGACATTTTGGCGGCCATTTTTCCTTTCTTTTAACATGCTTCAGCCTCTGCTTAACGGCGGTTAAACCCTACGACTGACATTTTTGCATTTGTTTCACGAAAGCCACCACTGAGCGCCTTTTTGCCGGATGAACTGCAAAAAACTCTAAACACAACAAAAAAAATTTTCAATAAAACGTCCGCTTTTCCCGTTTTTTATCTACCTTTGCGGTCCGAAAGCAGCGGAACGGCTTGCCGCTGGCCCCGCCTTTTCGAAGGTGAGACGAGAGGAAAGTCCGGGCAACACAGGGCACTCCGCTACCTAACAGATAGAAGTCCGCGAGGGTTTGCAAGTGCAGAAGAAAAGAACCGCCGCAAGGCAAGGGTGAGAAGGTGGGGTAAGAGCCCACCAGGCGTTTGGCGACAAACGTGCTGTGCACACCGGAGGTTGAAAGTTCGCGTATACCGGCGAAGCATCTACTGCACGCATCCGTGCGTGTAAGGATGAGAGAGGGCTGCCCGTCCGAGCCGGAGGGTAGAACGATGGAGGCGGCGCGAGAGCGACGTCGTAGATAAATGGCAAGCGCCTGCCACGGTACTGCCGCAAGGCTCCATGGCGGGCACAGAACCCGGCTTACAGTTCCACTGCTTTCTTTTTTAGAAACACCCGTTGCATAAAAAACGTCCCCGGCACAATTGGTTGCCGAGGGCGTCTTATTTTTAAGAGATGGCATAGGGAACCGAGCCGCGAAACAACGGGGACGTCCGGGAAAAGGGTCAACCGAACAAACGTTGCCACCAGCTCTTCTGTTGCGGAGGTGCCGAGATGTTCATCTCCTCTGCGATGATCTGTTCGTAGGTCTTGTGGTCGTGAATCATGCGGTAGATCGTGCCCCAGTCGGGCAACCCGCCTACGTTGCGGTCGTCAATCCACATGTCCACTTTCAACTTGCGCGTGAAATGCTCATTGAGCGTGACGTCCTCCTCGGGGAAATCGCGATTGACGGCATAGAATTCCAAACCGCGCTGGCGGCACCACTCGATGGCGTCGTCAAGAAGTTGCCCCTCGCGCACAGTCCATAATATAAGACGGTGGCGATCCTCGACCAACATCTTCAGGGTTTCCACAGCGAAGGGAATTTCTTCGCCGATTTCGGGATAACGGTGACGGACGATGGTGCCGTCGAAGTCTACTGCTATGAGCATAATTTCTGTCTTTTGCGAGTTAAAACACGTTTTAAGTGTATTTTGCGGTGCAAAGTTACATTTTATTTCTTAAAAATGGGGCCAACGCCTCACTTTTTTGCTTATTTTTTGTGTTACTCAAAAAAAAAAGATTATCTTTGTGCCCTGAAAGATACGAATTCCAAGGTTATCACAAGAATACAACAAGAAAAAACATCATCAACAAGAGAGTAATCTGTGATCAGTGAAAGAGTGATCAGTGAAAGAGTGAAAAGTGAAAGAGTGAAAAGTGAAAAATACAAGTTACTTTACGATTCGACTTTCATGAACTCAAAAACTCAAGAACTCAAAAACTCAAGAACTCAAAAACTCAAAAACTCAAAAACTCAAAAACTCAAAAACTCAAAAACTCAAAAACTCAAAAACTCAAATCAACCAACTCGTCAACTAAACTAAAAAGAACTTTTTCAACCACCTTATTATTAACCATCATTTATTTACTAACTCAAAAAACAATGTTTAAACAAATGAAACAACGTTTACTTTCTCTCCTGGCCGTAGCGGCGCTGTCGCTGTCGGCCATGGCACAGTGGACGGCTCCAGTGGCTCCAACCATTGAAGGTTCAGACCCCGTAAACGGCGGCGTTTACTACATCATGAATTTAGGTTGCGGTCAGTTTATCGTCGGCGCAAACAGTTGGGCTACTCAGATCAGTCTGAGCACATCTGGCGAGCCTTATTTCAACGTCGTGGCCGAAGAAGCCTCCGTTGAAGAGGAAAACCCTGAAACGGGTGAATTGGAAACAGTCAACGGCTTCAAACTCAAGATGAACGGTACGTTCTACTTTAGTGGCGACCACAACCGCACCGACTATGAAGTATCCAACAAGTACCTCTTCCGCGATAGCGAAACCAGTGGTTTCGTGGACCTTGGATCCCAGGCGCGCAATGCCATCTGGGTGCTCACTAAGAACGAAAACGGCAACTACTACATCCAGAGCACCACGGAAGCAGGTACGTTCCCCAATGCCCGCACTCAATATGCAGGCGGCACAAAGGCCGGTCAACCTGTAAAGTTTGACTGTTCCATCGAGGATGCCGGTATTGAATGGCGCTTTGTCACTGAAGAGAACTATGGCAGCGACTACTCTGCAGCTCTTCAAATCTACACAGCACGAATGGCTTTATATGAGCAGTATCTCAAAGCTGTTGAAAATAGCGTTGACCCCTCTGCTTATGAATCTGTGTATACAAACGAGAGTTCTACACCAGAACAACTTAATGCTGCTGCGACCAGCCTCAAAGCCGACATCACTAAAGCTGTCGTTTTGGCTAAGATTGCTGAATCCAGCGAGGAAAACCCCATCGACATCACTTCTATCGCCATTGA
This sequence comes from Bacteroidales bacterium, assembly GCA_024690405.1. Taxonomy (GTDB): domain Bacteria; phylum Bacteroidota; class Bacteroidia; order Bacteroidales; family Bacteroidaceae; genus Physcousia. The sequence continues at coordinate 5,369 of JAILCU010000008.1, read as the reverse complement.
GAACCCAGATTTCGAAAATGGTATGGAACCCTGGACCATCACTCCTGGTATGGGTCAGAATTTGCAGGTACAGTCCCAAGGCTATCCTTTTAATCCCGACGACAGGTCTCAGCCTGCTGATGGATATGACGAGTTTATCATGCAGAACTTCATTGAGAGTTGGATAGCATCACCCAACACACTAAAAGACGGCGTCATCTGTCAACAAGTATCAGGCCTACCTGAAGGACGCTATCGTATCGAATGCGATGCTATTGCTGTTCAGCAATCCGGCAATCTTAGCATATCTGAACAGACAGGTATCTTCCTCTACTACAACAACGGAAGCTATGTCTTACACTCCTCTGAACCCGTTTCCACAGAAAATGGCATCCCCGATCACTTTGAGTTCGACTTCGACTACGCAGGTGATGCAGTTATGACCATCGGTCTGATGGCAGAAAACACCAATTGTAACTGGATGTGTATGGATAACTTCCGTCTGTATGCCATCGGTCAATGCAAGGACGAGCCTCTGTGGACAGCCCTTATGGTAGTCTACAACAACCTCGAAAATTATGTTTATGAGGTGAAGGCTGAAGCAAATGCTGTCAGTGCCCTTGAAAGCGCACTCGCCACTGCAAAGAGCCTCATAGACGCTCCTTCAGACGCGAGCAAAAAAGATGAATATCAGAGTGCCTACGATGAGATTGAAGTTGCCCGCAAGGCTGTAGCTGAGAGCGAAGCTGCATACAAGAAACTCAAGACCTTCGTGGATCAACTCAACAGCGATCAGGAGAAATACACCGGTGAACTGCTCACTTTTGTTGAAGAGCTCTATAGCAAATATAACAGCGCTTACGAAGAGGGTTCTATCACTACCGAGGATATCGAAGCGGCTATCGCAGCTTATGCAGATCAAATCAAGGAGAAGACCCAGGAAATCTTCGATGCTGCTGTAGCACAGAACACGACTCTCGAAAATCCTGTTGACATCACTGCGCTCTTCGACGGCCTGTCGTTCCCATATAGCTCAACCGCTACGAAATATGGCAATGGTTTCCCCGCCGAAAATCCCGTTTGGATTCCCCGCGATACTGAAGGTAATGTAAAGACTGAAGGCAACTTCAAGCTGCAGTACGGCACCGCCGAGGTGTGGGACAGCAAACCTTTCGACATCAGCTACGATATCACCAATCTGCCTAAGGGTAGCTACACCATCAAGGCACATGCCTTCTTCCGCGTAGAAGGCAATGACACCAACTATCCCAACTGGCAGGCAGATCCTGAATATGGCAAGGGCTATGCTTATATCTATGCCGGCTTGAACAAGACTCCTATCACCAACGTGGCTGCGATTGCTGATCCTCTCCTCGTAAACATCAACGCTCCTTACGATTGCGGCGACGGCAACTACCTGCCCAACAACCAGCAGGCTGCCTACCAACTCTTCACCGTTGGCGATTATGCGTCACTTGCTGAAAAGTGCTATATTAGTGCAACCGGAAACGTACTCGAGGACAATGGCACGCTCCGTATTGGTTTTGGCGGCACCAATGACCTGCAGGGCAACCAGTGGACCGTTGTGTACAACTTTGAGTTGTATTATAATGGCGTAGCCAGCTTGGATAGCGACATTGAGTCGCTCATCGCTGCACTTGTAGAAACCGACGATCTCGGCATTTCCGGTAACGTCACCTTGAAGACTGCTGCGCTGACTAAAGGTAAGGCTGCTCTTGGTGGAGACTTCGATACTCAGGTCGCAGCTATTGAATCGCTGCAGAATGCAATCAGTGAGCTTAACCGCACGCAGGTCATCTATAATGAGATGTCTGCACTTAAGGCCACACTGGAGAATATCGTAGTGGATGTCACACCTGTTGACCAATCCTTCTACACTCTCTGCAGTGAAATTGACCAGTCCAGCGAGAGCATTGAAAGCAATGCTCAGATTGAGGGTTGGATCAAGGCTCTGCCTGAAACCTTCAGAAAGGGCATTCTCAGCGCTGAAGAGATTTCCAGTGCCTCCTTGACGAATCCTGTGGATCTCTCTACAGCTTTCATCAACTACAGTTTCGACAACAACAACAAGGACTTCTGGACGGTTGAACAGGAAGGCAACCAAGGCGGCGATGGCGACGGCTGCGCTGAATTCTGGGCTTCCACATCCTTCGATCTCTACCAGACCTTCGAGAGCCTGCCCACAGGTTACTATCGTCTCTCTGTTGACGCCCTCTATCGTCATGGCGGCACTGTAAACGACCTCGATGCACGTGTTGACGGCACCATCACCCAACCCGAGTACCTCTACGCTGGCACATCGTCTGTACCCGTGATGTCTTGGAGTGACACCGAAGGCGGTGCATACACTGAAAACATGGGTCTTAGTGGTTTGGCAGAATACAAGTCTACCGATGAGAGTATCGTTGTTTGGACTTGCAACAACAAGGCTGTATTCGAGACCATGGTTTCAGATAACCGTTATCACAACGAACTCCTCTTCGGATATGGCGTGGAGAACGGTTTAAGCGGTCAGGTGCGCATGGGTCTGAAGAAAGATCACAAGGATATCGACAGTGACTGGTGCCCGTTCGACAACTTCAAGCTCGAATTCCTCGGAACGGTTGCTCCCGATGCAATTGAAGGCATCAGCAGCAAGACAGCCGGTACGGATGCTATCTATGGCATCGACGGTCGCCAGCAGAGCCAGCTCCGTCGCGGTATCAACATCGTTCGCACAACCGACGGCAACGTCAAAAAAGTGCTTGTGAAGTAAAATCTATCCTACACCTTATTATATATAAGGAGAGCGCTGCGGCAACCACCGCAGCGCTTTTTTGTGCCTTCACCATATCCCGTCACTGCTTACTCGCGTCTGTTGAAGAAGACAAGAACAGCAAAAAACGAACATTTTTACATTGAAGGCACCCATGAAAGACAACCGCTCTAAGGCCTTCAAGGCGCCCTCCTTAAGGAGAAATCATCCAATCGATGCTCAAACTCGGACGAGCGCTGGGCGTGGCCTTGGCCCTACGACCAGTCCCTTAAGGATATGCGCCATTGCTTTTATCAAATATAATCAGGACAAGATGTATACCGAAAATGCCAGTGCTCTTCTGTTAATAATCCTTAAATAGAGGCACTTTTAACATGAACAATAGTGAATTTAATTGGAATAAGTGTATTTTTGCCACGTATAAAGTCTTCAACAGGCCATTTTCGTGGCCTTTTGCAATCAAAGAATCTCTTTTTAATCATTTATTTCTCTATTTACTAACATTAAAATTACTGCTTTATGAAACACAAGTTACTCTCTCTCCTCGCTCTTGCAGGAGCTATGTGCATGAGTACGGGTGCCATGGCATGGGATTATCCCACGATGCCAGCAGCCCTCGAGGCGCCGGCAACTTACGACGGAACCTGGGCTACACCAACAGCAGACGGTCAATACTACATCTACAATGTAGGTACCGGTCTTTTCCTTGGTGGCGGTCAGACTTGGGGCACCCGCGGTATCGCGCTTTGCGACTCCGTGGTACTCACGAGCCAAGAACCCGTTACAATCAACAATACTAGCGGCAACACTACTGCCAATTACGTTCTGCCTTTCGAACTTATCAGTGGCAGCAACGAAGGCGAATGGTACCTAAACGTATTGAACAACTCCAAGGCTACTGGCGGTGCTGGTCACTTCGTAGGTGAAGACGGCGCTCAGGCTTGGATTGACGGTGACGAAAGCCGCAACACCAGTTTTGGCACCTGGACCATGGAAGCTACAGAAGAAGGTTACCTCATCAAGAACTACTACGCTTCTCAATCCAAATATACAGATGCTCCTGTTGCTTTCGGTATTGATGGTAACAACATCCAAGCCGGATGGGCCTTCACTTGGACCGATCTCTTAGTGACATCCGATGCATCTACAAAGACACGTCCTTATCTGGTTTGGAAATTTGTCGATGCTTCTAATGGCGAGGCCGTTAGAACGTATTGCCAGAGCTATGCAAAAGCCGTCGCTTCCGAAGAGTATCAGGCTAAATTGGCTGCTTATAAGGCTGCTATTGCTGCTTTCAACGCTAAGTTCGACCTGAAAGAAGCTCTTGAGGAAGCTGATGAAGCAGGCGTGAGCACGGATGCTGCAGCTGCGGTTTACAATAATGCCGATGCTACGGAAGAAGAAGTGAAAGCGGCTACTGAAACATTGAAAGCCGCGATTGTCAGCAGTCAATATGATTTCTCTGGCGCAAGCGAGGACAACCCTCTCGACATTACAGATCAGGTCCTCGAGAACCCTGATTTTGAGACTAACTACGTCCAGTGGCAACTCCCCGAAGGTTGGGAAATCACGATCACTGCGCAGAATAAGTGCGGTCAGGAAAGTGCCGGTCAAGTGGATGAAGAGAAGGGCTATGTACATATCGAACACTTCATCGAGGCTTGGAATCCCAGCGCATTGGGCGATGGAGATATCAGACAGACCGTTTACGGACTTCCCTCTGGTAAGTACGTGCTGGAATGTGATGCATTCACAGGCCAGAATGCCACTACCTTTGAAGGCGTTTACATCTTTATTGAGCATGCTAGCGGTGTTGTAACAACGCCCATTAACACTCCTAGCGGCCAGCCGATGCACTTTGCTGTGACATTTGTTAATCCCGATCCCGCAAGCACCTTCCTCCGTTTCGGATTAAGAGTGAAAGGAACCAATGCCAACTGGATTGGAGCTGACAACTTCAAGCTGTACTATTATGGTGAATCCACTGAGACACAGGAATCTCTTTCTTTGAAGGATGCGATTAAGAAAGGTAATGAGGCTAATGGCGAAGGTGCCAACAGCGATATCGACAACAGCAGCTCGAACAATTTCAGTAAAGAAGCTCGCGCCACACTTACTAACGCCATCGCTAATGGCGAATCGGCTCTTAGCGGAACAGCAGAAGAGATGACCGCTGCAACTGAGGCCATTTATAATGCTATCGAGGCCCTCAAGACTTCCATGGCCACATATGCCCAATATCAAGCCATCTATGCTGACGCCAACCTCAAGCTGGATGAGATTCCAAGCAAATGGTCTTCACTGACATCTGCTATTGAAGACTGGATGGACGCAATGGCAGAAGGGTTCTCTGCAGGCTCACTGAACGAAGAAACACTTGCTACAGACAAGAATCAGCTTGCTATTATCATCCGTGAAGCGCTCGCTAATGGTTTGGAAGTAGAAGCTGGTGACGACCTCACCTTCCTCCTGGTCAACCCGGGCTTCACTCAGGGTACAACAACAGATCCTACCGGTTGGACCATCAACAGCGGTTCGATGACAGAGCTTCGTGATGCTACAGACAACATTGAAACCTACCATCAAGCATTCGATCTTAGCCAGACGCTGCCCA
>JAILCU010000001.1 GCA_024690405.1 Bacteroidales bacterium | reverse complement strand
ACACACGGGGCGTCTCTTTTTGTCATGACCTGAGATGAAAAGCATCACGCAGTATGACGGGTGCCGTTGAACCGTCTTCAACATAAGGTCGCACAGCGATGAACGACGGGTCGTAAGAGCCTGCGCGACCTGACGTGAGAGCCTGCGCGACCAGACGTGAGAGCTCGTGCGACCTTACGTGAGAGCTCGTGCGACCTTACGTGAGAGTCCGTGCGACAAGAAGTGCCATAAACCCCTACCTCAACTCTTGTCCATAAGCCATAAACCATGAGCCGCTCATCACGGACCTTTCTTCCGCCTCACCTTCACAGAAAAAGATAGGCATAAAGAAAAAAAATCGTGACTCATCAAACCTGATGAGTAATTCTACGCAATGACAAAAAAAAATATTTTTTAACAAATTCTGCCTACATACTACATAGGCCCCGAAAGTGAGCAGACCGATCATGAATAGTGAAAAGATGATAGAATAGGAATCTCACCTCCTTTTGGGCATGAGTTTTCTTGTGATTTATGTAGTATGTAGGCAGAATTTGTTAAAAAATATTTTTTTTGAGGGAAAATGTGCAAGGGGAGATGCGCAAGGGGAGATGCGCAAGGAGAGATGCGCAAGGAGAGATGCGCAAAAAGCAAGAGAGGAAAGGGAGTGAAAGGGGTGCGTTAAAAGGGAAAGGAAGGAAAGGAAAGGAAAGGAAAGGGAAAGGAAAGGGAAAGGGTAAGGAAACGAAAAAGCGTTTACTTAATGTGATCTCCCTTCGTCTTCACGATATCAAAGAGGTAGGTGAGTTTGAGTTGAATGGGACTATTTGCCGACCGCCCGAAGTCGTCCTTCTTACCATTTTTGAAGATATCGCTCAAGGCAAAGAAATAGCGGCCGTCCAGCATAATGTGACCAAACCGACCACTCCACTCCACCCCCGCTCCGCCGCAGATGCCGTATTCAAAGCGGTTCTCGATCGCCTTGTGATACTGCTGAATGACTCCGTTGGGGCGGTTCCAAGACCCATCACCACTCCATTCTTCGCTAAAATACTCTTTCTCGTCAAAGCAATATCCGAACTGGGGTCCAGCTTGAAGAAAGAACTGTCCGCCCCGGCGTTCGCGTCCCCAACCCATTCGTGCGAAGATAGGCACTTGAATATAATGCATATCGCGCGAATAAGTATCCTCGCAAGTTTCAATCAGTTCGTTCCAACCCAGGTTCGCGTAATTAACCTCTGCGTTGATAGCGCAAATGGAAGCGAAGTACTTTTCGCACGTGTAGCGGAAGGAAAGACCGAAGGTCTCGCCCATCTTCCAGTTTTGCTTGATCGTAGGTTGGAAGGAAATCTTGTTCAGACTCAAACCGCCATTTACTCCGATCGCAAAATCGCTACGATGCTGCCCGACCTGTGCCTGCGCAGCGAGCGGCAGGAAACAGGAAAAGATCAGGAGCGAACGGAAAAAGAAGGACTTGCTTCTCATGAGATTCTGAGTTTGTTCTTTTAATTGTTGAGCGGGAGCGCTTTGGGAACGGAGTGGACGAGTGGTTGAGCGAGGGTCTTATCGTGAAACGGACGTGACTATTCCAAGTTACGATAAAGGAGTTCTATGACATGATAAGTCGTGTAATGCACCACCTGCACAAAATCATTGATATAGCCATCAGCATCCCCCTGCTTCTGGAAATGCAACGGATTCTGCAACGGATCGAAGGAGATCGCAGAAAGGTTGGACTCAAAGTCATCGCCATACTCCGCCAGTCCGGAAAGGAAATAGAACCCCAAGTCAAAGCCAAAAAGAGCGTAGCGGGGAAAGCTGGGTGAGACGGCGCGATCAAAATTCTGCTGGAACTGCTCTTCCACCGAAAGGACTTTCCGATTACCTAAATCGCGGTAGAAAGGAGTATAGATATAGGTGTCGAACTCATACAAATCATTCACTACCTGGCTGGCATAGCTCTGCCATGCAGGATATCCAAAGAGCGAGAATTGGCAGTTGGGGAAAACCTTCTTGAGCTGATGCAGTTTCGCCAGCAAGGCGTTGAGGGCCGGTAAGGTGGGCGAATCCAGCAGGAGCACATTCTTGCGGTCCTCTGCCAAGACTTCTGCAAAGGCCTCGTCGGAAGCATTCACGCTGATCTGTCTGACATACAAGCCACATTCATCCATGCCCATACGCACGCGCTCGACAAGCATCCCACCCTCATCATTCTTCTCGCCGCTCTTGATGACAACAAAGTTCTCCTTTGGAAAAAGGACCTGAGCAAACCAAGTCGCCTGGCGCTGCACGATGTGCCGCGGTGCATTCACAAGATAATGCAGAGGGTGAGAGGGAACTTGAGCGGACACGCTGCTGAAAGGCACTACCATGCGGATGTCGTGCAAATGGCAATAGTCTGCCAAAGCCGGCAGCTGGGGCGCGTCGAGGGGACCGAAGATCACGTCGCAATCACCCAAGGTGGCAGTGGCAAGCAACGAATCCATATCCGCGGCCAAAACACCGGAATGCAGGGCTGTAACGTCAACGGAAAAGCCCAAATGCTTCATGCTATCGACGGCCATGAGAAGTCCCTGATAGAACTCCACCATCTTAGCGCCGCGTGAGGATTTCTCCTTGAGTGGCAGCAGCACGCCCATCCGCACAGACCTTGACGATTTCTGCGCCGGCAGTGCAAGGGGCATCATCAGCAACGCCGCCAGCAGATAGAAGAAAGTATGTCTTGCCTTAGTCATTTTCAAATCTATAAAAAAACAGACCGCCCTTTTCAGCGCAGGCGGTCCAACGAACGGACGAGCGCCTCGTCCTTCAGTATGCCACGAAAAGCCAGATAAGCCAATATGCAGGCCACAGCAGGGAAGGCGGCCCAGACTTCCGGCGTGAAAGCAGCCTCGTATCGAGTGCTCAGCAGGTAGGCGAAGCAGCCATAGACGGCATACCATCCCACGAGCAAAATGCAGCAAAGCATGACCAATCGCGACTGCACCAGACGTGTGCGGTAAATGAAGATGCTGAAAGCCATTCCCACGGTTGCCAGCAAGAGCAGTGCGAACAGCGCCCAGGGGGTGAAGGAATGACTACCGGCAGCCTCCCGAGCCAGTAAGGGAGCGTCCGGCACCTGCAGCGTATCGCCGACCTGCGAGGGTAGGTGCACCCACAGGTTGTAAAGCGTTCCCGTGAGTTCCCCGCCATCATTAACGAACGTACCGAGCGGCAGACACAAGCAAGCCGTGCATAAGGCTACAGCCAACGCAAGATACAGGGTCTGTATGCGCTGGATCATAGTTCGTCGTCTTGTAAATCCTTTGAAGGATTGCGATAGTAGATCTTTCCCTCGCGGAACTCTTGTGTGGCAATGAGGGTGGGCTTGGGCAGTTTCTCGTAGTAACGGCTGATTTCGATCTGCTCGCGGTTCTCGAAGATCTCGTCGAGGTTATCGTTGGTCGATGCAAATTCCTGCAGCTTCTTCGACAGCTCGGTCTTCAAGTCAACGCTAATTTGATTAGCGCGCTTGGAGATGATTGCTACGCTCTCATAGATGTTGCCTGTATCCTCACAGAGGTCCAGAATGTCTTGAGTCACCGTGTTCGTGGGTGCATTAGTCTTTTTGTAATCCATATCTTATCTAAAAAAAACAATTAAATCTTGTCTGATAACAGCTTCCTGACAAGCAGTCATGAACGACGTCCACTCCAGACACTCAGCCAGCCGTTCTTTCTGATCTCCGGTCGGGAGCCTCGCTATTTCTTCCTTCAGTCCTCTTCCAGGGGTTGTCCCTTAAGCACTTTCTGGCTGCGTGTAAGGTAACCTTGCGCCTCCTTCAGGAACTTCGACTCAGGGAACTCGTTGGCAAAGCCGTAATATTCGTCAATGGTCTGGCGGAAACGTTCGAGCCGTTTTTCCTCGACACTCTGCACCGCCAGATAATAACGAGAGCGCAGGATGAGGATCATAAACTGTTCGCGCCGCTCGGATGAGGCATAAGGATAGTCGCGCAGCGCATTTTCTGCGGCGATGATGCAAGCCTCGTAGTTCGAGCCTCCCGTGCGACTGCTGTTTCCGATATAGCTGCCCAAGTCATAATAAAGTTTGCAGCTGAGATATTCTTTCTCAATGAGATGGTCCTGCAGCCGCTGAATCATCTCCTGGGTCTGCTCTTTCAGACGCGTGTAGGGATAATGCTCGAGGAAGCTGGAGAGCTCCGAAATCGCCTGCAGTGTTGTCGCCTGATCCAGACGCGGATCGGGCACCGCTTCGTAGAGCGCCAGTCCGCTATAGTAGTTCGCCTCCTCGACATACAACCCGCGAGGATAGCTCTGGTAATACTTCTTGAAAGCCGTTGAAGCCGTCTCGTAGTCGCCGCTGAGATAGGCGCTCATCGCCATCAGATAGAGACATTCCTCGCCATAGCCGGAGCCTTTCATCGGGATGATCAGGTCGTTGAACAGCTCGTATGCGCGCGTATAGCGCCCGTTCACATAAGCGCTCTTGGCATATTCATATTTATATTCCTGATCCGCATATTTCGTCACGGCATTGTACTCGCCACAACTGGCCAGCACCGCCACACCGAGGAGGGTCAACAGAACAGCTCTTTTCATTGCAAGGTATTTAAACGGCTGCAAAAATACGGCTTTCTTGCGAGATGACCAAACCAAAGTACATTTTTTAATATAATTTGGGCTGTTATATTTGGACATTCACATAAAAATGTTCAACTTTGCACTCTCATGTCACAATTTACACTTACTTCCAAGTACCTTCCTACGGGCGATCAGCCAGAAGCCATAGAGCAGCTCACGCAAGGCGTCCTCGACGGAGTTCCAGCCCAAACGCTGCTCGGCGTCACGGGTTCGGGCAAGACTTTCACCATCGCCAATATCATCCAGAACGTGAACAAGCCCACTCTGATTCTTTCGCACAACAAGACGCTTGCAGCCCAGCTCTATGGTGAGATGAAAGCCTTCTTCCCCCAGAATGCCGTAGAGTATTACGTCAGCTACTACGACTATTATCAGCCCGAAGCATACATTCCCAGCACCGACACCTATATCGAGAAGGACCTTGCGATCAACGACGAGATAGACAAGTTACGCCTTGCCGCGACGTCGGCCTTGCTGTCAGGCCGCAAGGACGTGATTGTGGTATCGTCTGTCTCCTGCATCTACGGTATGGGCAACCCCGCCGCTTTCTACGATAATGTGATCGCCTTGAGCAAGGGACAGATCCTCGACCGCAACGTGCTGCTCCGCCGCCTGAACGACTCGCTCTACACGCGCAACGACGTCAGTCTTTCACGTGGCGAATACCGCGTCAAGGGCGACACCGTTGACGTGTATCTGGCCTATTCCGACAACTTGCTCCGCATCACCTTCTGGGACGATGAGATCGACTCCATCGAGGAGGTGGACCCCATCAGCGCCCACCGCGTAGGCGAGTTTCAGGACTATCGTATCTATCCGGCCAACCTTTTCATGACCACCAAGGACCAGACCCTCTCCGCTATTCACCAAATCGAAGACGACCTTTCGGCCCGCGTCAAGTATTTCGAAGAAATCGGCAAGCCGCTCGAGGCCAAGCGTCTTTACGAACGCGTCACTTATGACATGGAGATGCTCCGGGAATTGGGTCATTGCTCCGGCATAGAGAACTACAGCCGCTATTTCGACGGTCGCCAGGCTGGCACGCGTCCCTATTGCCTCCTCGATTTCTTCCCCGAGGATTTCCTGCTTGTCATCGATGAGAGCCATGTCAGTGTACCTCAGATCTCGGCAATGTACGGAGGCGACCGGGCACGCAAGACAAATCTGGTCCAATATGGGTTCCGCCTGCCCGCCGCTATGGACAACCGTCCGCTCAAGTTCGAAGAATTTGAGGCGTTAACCCACCAAGTGATTTACGTCAGTGCCACACCTGCCGATTACGAATTGGCACAATCTGAAGGCATTATTGTAGAGCAGGTGATTCGCCCCACCGGTTTGCTTGACCCCGTCATAGAGGTGCGTCCCACAGCCAATCAGGTCGATGATCTGATGGAAGAAATCCAGCAACGCATCGAGGCGGACGAGCGCACTCTTGTGACCACTCTCACCAAACGCATGGCCGAGGAACTCACCGATTACCTGATGAACAACGGCATCTCGGCCCGGTACATCCATAGTGATGTGGACACCCTCGAACGTGTTCAGATCATGGACGACCTGCGTTCCGGCAAGTTCGACGTGCTCGTCGGCGTCAACCTTTTACGCGAAGGACTTGACCTCCCCGAGGTGTCGCTCGTGGCGATTCTCGATGCCGACAAAGAAGGTTTTCTGCGCAGCCACCGTTCGCTGACACAGACCGTTGGACGTGCCGCCCGAAACGTTCACGGAAAAGCCATCATGTATGGCGACACGATCACAGGATCTATGCGCCAGACAATTGATGAGACCAACCGACGTCGCGAAAAGCAACTGGCCTACAATCAAGAGCACGGCATCACACCGACACAGATACGCAAAGACCGGACCATGACCGACCTTGTTGCCGCCCATCAGGAACAATCTGCCGAGCACGACCGCCGGGCATATATCGAGCCGGAACGGCCTGTTGCCACCAACGTCCGACTCATCAGTACCGAGGCCGACAGAAACCGTCCGGACACTTCTGCCATGGGATTAGGCAGCACGACCGAAGGCTTTGGCTCCGCAGCCGAACCGACAGTGGAATACCTCACCCGCGACGAGATGAGAAAACGCGTGGACCAGCTGCGCCGACAAATGCAGGAAGCAGCCAAGAAGCTCGACTTTATCACTGCGGCCCAATTGCGCGACCAGATGCTTTCGATGATGACACAGCTCGACGAGGCCCCAGAGGGCTGACGCCCCTTCCCGTTACATAAAGATGTCAGACAAATTCCATACTGACATCATCCGCAAAACGTTTATTCCCTCGCCGCTTGATTACGTCAAAGACCGTCAAAAGAGCTCTTTCAGCCAGGCATAGTGCCGGCGATGAGCGAGATAATCGGAGTCGTGCTGATGCTTGTAGGCTTCGCGCTCAAAAGAAATGGAAAGGTAGGCACGCAACAAATTCCGATGCTGAACCAGGCGCACCAGCCACTCCAGCACATAAAACATATAGAACGGGATCACGAGCAGTTCCAGCATCTGGCGCGTATGGATGCGTTCGTGGCGCAAATCGGCAGCAGTAAAGGGCATACCCTTTCGGACGAAAATCAGTCCGAAAAGATTGATGGCCGTGAAGCCGCGGAAGGGAATGAAACGATTAACAATCAAAGAAGAATCACTAAAAAAAGGACGATGGCCAGGAAGAAACGCAACGCGTGAGCATCGGAGGTACGAGGGCCCGCAGAAGGACAGACGACGACTCACTTCACAACGATCAGCCAGGAGGGAAAAGCACCAGAGGAAGAGAGGGTCAAGTCAGCTCAAGGCTAAAGTTTTTTCCCAACGTAATCAAGGACGGATTAAGGTCGCACAAGTGGCGCAGTTGCTGCCGCTTATCATAAGAGACAGGCTCTTTGTCGCGGGTCTCTTTGACCGTTATCCGAAGGGTGACAGCGTTGTTATGCAAGCGCTCCCGGAAGAACGGCAGCAAGACGGCTGCCTTCTCCTGCAACATCTTTTCCACCTCACTATTGTCAGCGACAATAAGAATAGACTTGCCATCCTCTTGCAGGACAGGCTGGATGATGAGCATATTCTTGGACAAAGCCGTTTCCGCCTGCGGCATCGTACGAATAAAGGCTTGCCACTGAACACTGACGTCCGCTTGCGTGAAGGGTTTGAAATCATTGTTTGGCGTAGGCGCAGTAGGCGAAGCCGATACGTGCGTCATCGGGCCATGAGTAGCAACCCGCTGCTGATGAATGGTTGGATTCAGTGCCCCTAACTTCAGGGTTTGGTGCTTGACGGACGAGGAAGGAACCTCGCCGCCGAGCCTCCGGGACGGTGTATTCCCGGTGGGAGCGCCCTGTAAGGAAGGCGATTGCGGGGAAGCAGACCTCGAGTCCCTCGCGACTTCGGCAGAAGGAAGCGCCGCAGTGCCAGGAACGGAGTGGGAGGAATCAGATGAGGAAGGAATGGCAGACTGGCCGGTAGCAGCCACTGCGGGAGCCTCTTTAGCACCTTGTGCCAAGAGACTGAAAATGGGTTTTAAGCGACGTACAGGGCGACGCCCCGCACTGACATCGTCGTCGGTCACCGCCTGGGCGCACTCGATGAGTGCGAGTTCTACCTGCAAGCGCTTGTTGCGACTGGTGCGATAGGCCAAATCACAATCGTTGCAGAGACGGATCGCGCGATAGAGCCACTTGGGACGGCATCGTTGAGCCTGCTCGGCATAACGCTGACGCACATCACCGCTGGCCTCGAGGAGCGTCGTCGTCTGAGCATCCCGGCTCACCAGCAAATCACGCAGATGGCTGGCAAGACCACTGATGAAGGGACCGCCCTCAAACCCCTTCCCCAACACCTCATTATACAAGAGGAGGCTCTCGCTGATTTTCTGCTCCAGCATCATATCCACGAGGCGGAAATAGTAGTCGTAGTCAAGGACGTTCAGGTTCTCAATAACGCGCTGGTAAGTGATATCCCCGCCGGTATAACTGACGACCTGGTCAAAGATACTGAGAGCATCGCGCATACCTCCGTCCGCCTTCTGGGCGATCACATTCAGCGCAGCCGGTTCGAAGGTGTAGCCCTCTTTCTCGGCCACGTGCGCCAGATGTTGCACCGTGTTCTCGATCGTCATGCGCTGGAAGTCGTAGATCTGACAACGCGAGAGGATTGTGGGCAGGATCTTATGTTTCTCCGTCGTGGCAAGGATGAAGATGGCATGAGCAGGCGGCTCTTCAAGCGTCTTGAGGAAAGCATTGAAAGCCGACGTGGAAAGCATGTGCACCTCGTCAATAATAAAGACTTTATATTTTCCGATCTGAGGCGGAACGCGCACCTGATCGACCAACGCGCGGATATCATCGACAGAATTGTTGGAAGCCGCATCGAGTTCGTGAATATTCAGCGAACGCTGCTCATTGAAAGCTCTGCACGACTCACATTCATTGCACGCCTCGCCATCCTCACGCGGATTCAAGCAGTTAATGGTCTTTGCAAAGATGCGTGCGCAAGTGGTCTTGCCTACGCCGCGCGGGCCACAGAACAAATAAGCATGGGCCAGTTTGCCTGCACGGATTGCATTCTTCAGCGTGGTGGCAATAGCCCCCTGCCCCACGACCGTATCAAAGGACATCGGGCGATACTTACGCGCTGAGACAATATATTCAGACATAATAATATAGAAGATTATAGATGATTAAAGGAGTCAAAAGAAAGGCTCTGATGCTCCTTTTGGGTGCAAAATTACATAAAAAGAATGAAAAAAGCGCATCCGCTTGTAAAAAACTTAAAACTTTCTGCGCCAAACACACAACTTTTTGTACCTTCGCACCATCAAACGAAGAAAATAAGGAATTAAAGCAAACATGGGACGATTACTCACCTTCTGGAACTATGTGCGGCGGTACAAATATGTGGCTGCCATCGCCATTTTTCTGCTCATCATTGGCGTCTTGGACGAGAACAGCCTCTATACCCGTTTTCAGCGGCGTATAGAAATCAGCAACCTGAAACGCGAAATCAATAAATATCAGTTGCAATACGAAGCGGAGACTTCCCAACTGCAAGCGCTCAAGAACAACCCCTCGGCTGTTGAACGCATCGCCCGCGAGCGTTACTTCATGAAGCGCCCTGACGAGGACGTCTTTGTGTTCGTCACCGACTCAGAACAAGTTGTCAGCCAACCCCCCGACCGATGAACGAACTCAATAAGCCCCTTCTTCGCTTGCAGTCAGTCGGCGCCCTCTTGATGGTGCTCGGAGCAGCCCTGTTTATGCTCAAGCCCCTGATTGCCACGATATGCTATACCATAGGTGCTGTGATTTTCTGTCCCATTCAGATGCTGCAAAGCTACGAGGGCAAGAATTTCGTCATCCGGCGCCTGCGTCGCCAACAGCTATTGGGTCTCATCGCCCTGCTGTGCGCTGCTTGCTGCATGATCATGCAAGTAGGATGTTTCGGTTTTGCCCGACGCAACGAATGGGTGATATGCCTTGTCATAGGCTGCATCCTGGAACTCTATACCGCCTTTCGTATTCCAGCAGAACTGGAAAAAGAAGATTCGCAAAAATAGTATCATTATTCTCAGGGACCATGCTGAAGTTTCTTTATCGCATATACCAATTGTTCATAGCGGCACCCATTCTGCTGGTGCTGACCCTGTTCACAGCGATATGCACCATCATCGGCTGCACCCTTTTCAATGCCGAATGGTGGAGCTACTATCCCGGGAGGGTCTGGTCGTGGCTGTTCGTACGCATTCTCTTGCTGCCTGTTCACATCGAAGGGAGCGAGCTGATGGACAAGCAGCAGAGCTACGTCATCATCCCCAATCATCAGGGCGCCTTTGACATTTTCCTGATCTACGGCTTTCTCCACCGCCACTTCAAATGGATGATGAAGGAAGAGTTGCGTCAGATACCCCTTGTGGGCAAAGCCTGTGAGAGTGCGGGATTCATTTTCGTAGATCAGCATGGAGGTCCCAAAAAGATGAAGGCGATGCACGACAGGGCCCGCGCCATCCTGCAGGGAGGTGTCTCGCTGGTGATTTTCCCCGAAGGAGCCCGCACGTGGGATGGCCGTATGCGCCGATTCAAGCGCGGAGCCTTTCAACTGGCCGACGAACTGCAACTGCCGTTACTGCCCGTCACCATCAACGGTTCCTTTGAAGTGCTTCCCCGTTCCCGCGGCTTCAATTTTGTCAACTGGCATCCGTTATCGCTCACCATTCACCCCGCCATCCCGCCACAAGGACAAGGCACCGAAGCCGAGCGTGATGTGATGCAGAAAGCCTACGACATCATAGAAAGCGCCTTACATGTAGTCCCCAGCCCTCCGAAGGAAGGGACCTATAACCCCGAAGACTAAATCAACCGATGAAACATTTCTATACGCTTCTTCTCTTCTCCTCCCTCATCACGCTGGGGGCTTGCCAACAGCGCATGGACATCCAAGGCTCTACCACCATCCCCATGCTGGAAGACAGGATGTTGTACCTGCGCGTTTACAAAGACGGCGACCTGGCCGTCATTGACTCGGCACGCATCACCCACGGGAAGTTCCATTTCCAGGGACCAGAGCCGGACTCCACTGTCATGGCGAGCCTGTTCATGGACGATGAAAGCATTATGCCTATAGTGATTGAAAGCGGTTGTCCCCTTACCGTCACACTGAACGACAATGTTCATTGTACAACAGGCACAGCACTCAACGACACCCTCTTCGCATTCATCAAGCGCAAGACGGCAGTTGACGCTCAGCTGGCCGACCTGCCTCACCGCGAGAGTCAGATGATCCTCGCGGGCATGGACCATGACGACATCCTCGCCCAGCTTCATCAGGAGGCCGCCTTACTCAGCGAGCAAGAAGACGACCTGGTCATGGGATTCATCAAAGACAATATGAACAACGTGCTCGGACCGGGAGTTTTCATGATTATCACCTCCTCGCTCCCCTACCCTATACTCAATCCCCGTCTCGAGGAGCTGGTCACGCTGGCATCACCTTATTTCCTGGCCGACCCCTATGTGCAGGAATACTTAAGGATGGCACGGGAAAATATGGAGAAGATAAACGAATAATCACAGAAGGCAGAAAGAATCAGCAGACTTGCAGCCGCCCCATTCCTCTACAAGTTTGCGGTTAAATAGGGACGCATCTCTTCGGTGGTGCGTCCTTTGCGTTGCGCATAATCCGCCAATTGGTCCTCGCCAATATGTCCGACACTAAAATAACGTGCCTGGGGATGTGCAATGATCAGGCCACTGACACTGGCATGCGGCATCATGGCGCCGTGCTCGGTGAGGCGTACGCCTATCCTTGAGAAATCAATCAGACGATCCAGATCAAAATTAAGGCTCTGGTCTGGCAAGCTGGGATAACCCACGGCGGGACGTATGCCCTGGAAACGTTCAGCATGGAGATCAGCCATGCTCAACTGCTCATCGGGGGCGTACCCCCAATAAAACTTCCGTATCGCCTTGTGACCCCGCTCTATTGCGGCCTCGGCCAGACGATCAGCCAAGGTCTGACAGAGCATGTGCCGATAGTCGTCCTCCCCGGCAAACAAATGTTCAATAGCGCCATCCGCTGCAGCAACAAAGATTCCGATGCGGTCCGGTGAGGCCTGCTCTGAAGATGGACGTATAAAATCAGTAAGACAAAGGCAGTCCCCCTGCTGCTGACGCAAGAACGCAAGACGACAGATGGAGGATTTACCCTCACGATCATCCTTAAGAAGAAGGTCGTCAGTATCATCAGCATAGCAATCGAAGAGTCCGAACCGCACATGCGCCTGATATCCCTGCTCATCCAAATCATCCAGCATCCGTGTCGTTTCCTTGAAAAGTTGCATGACTTCTGCAGCCTTTCCTCGATCCTCTTCCGGGAATGCCGAGAGCCACGAAGCCCGACAACTGTCGCAACCATGGATATGGGCAATACCGGCAAAACGTGCGGCAAAGCCCCAGGCATGGAAGAAATACAGCCAGTTGATGTAGGGCGTCACTTCATGAATGCGATAATGGAGTGTCTGTATCATCTCTCTGTGCTACGCTCTGAACGTCAGTTCCTGTGCATGGATATTGTCTTTTGCAAAAACACCCCGGTCGAAAATCAGGCGCCCGTTGCAATAGGTCTGTGCCACCTGCCAGGTCAGCGTGCGCCCTTCCAAAGGACTCCAGGCACATCTGCTTACCACTTTCTCCGCCGTCAAGGTCCACCTCTGGCGTTGGACAATGGTCAGGTCGGCCTTCATCCCCTCACGGACAAATCCACGGTCACGGATATCGAAGAGCATAGCCGGACGATGACACATCAGGTCCACCAGGCGTTCCACGCTCAGCACGTCCTCCTCCATCAGTTCCAGCATAGCCGGCAAAGAGAACTGCACCATCGGCATCCCCGACGCGGCACGTCGGCATCCGCCCTCTTTCTCGCTGAGCAGATGGGGTGCATGGTCCGTGGCGACGGTCGTGATGAGTCCATCGGAGAGGGCCGCGCGCAACGCCGAGCGGTCTGCGGCCGTTTTGACGGCAGGATTACATTTGATACGCGTGCCCAAAGTGGCATAATCCTCATCGGTGAAAAGCAGATGCGGCACGCAAGCTTCAAGCGTTATATTCTTGTCCGCAAGGGAGAGCTCCTCGGCGGTGGTCACGTGAGCGATATGAAGACGTGCACCGGTCTCGTGCGCCAGCCGGGCCGCCAACCGCGACGAGGCGACGCACGCCTCGCGACTGCGGATTTCGGCATGATGAACGACCGCCGGATCATCACCGTAGCGGGCCTGTGCCTCACGCAGGTTTCGGGCGATGATATCCGAATCCTCGCAGTGCGTCATCACCGGCAGAGGCGATGAGGCAAAAACATCCCGCAAGGCTTCGCCGCGATCTACGAGCATGCCACCCGTGGAACTGCCCATGAACAGCTTCACGGCAGGAACCTTCGTCGGGTCCAGTTGCGGAAGCAGATGGGCATTGGTGTTCGTTGCCCCGAAGTAAAAACTATAGTTGACAAAGGCATGAGCAGCCCCCAGCGCACGACGTTCTGCCAAAGCCTCGAGATTGGTGGTCTGAGGGACCACGTTCGGCATGTCCATGATGGACGTCACGCCTCCGGCCGCAGCGGCATGCGTCTCCGTCGTGAGGTCGCCTTTGTGCGTCAGGCCGGGTTCGCGTGTGTGAACATGCTCATCAATAACGCCGGGAAGCAAGAGACAAAGCCCGTCGTCGGACATTTTATCAACATCCTTCGTGAACGCTTCGTCCGTAGTACCCTTTGCTCCAACTGCGATGTCCTTCAGCGAAGAATATTCCTCCTTGTCCGTGATGCGGGCAATGTATTCGTCCTCCACCACGATATCAGCCCGACGGATTCTTCCGTCGGAGACATAGAGGATATCATTAAAACAATACTTTGACATAAACAGAGGCGTCCGTATCTATACCTTCTTTTGCGGATACTTCTTGAACCATCCGTCCCACCTCAGTCTCATCACGCCGAAAACGGCTTCGGAAAAGATGCCGCCCGACATCTTGCTCGTGCCCAGTTCGCGGTTGACAAAGACAACGGGAACCTCCTTGATTTTGAAGCCACAGTGCTTCGCCGTGAACTTCATCTCGATCTGGAAAGCATAACCCTTGAAACGGATGGCATCCAGGTCGATGGTCTCGAGAACCTGACGCCGGTAACAGACGAAACCAGCCGTCGTATCGTGTATATCGATTCCCGTGATGGCGCGTACGTACTTCGAAGCGAAATAGCTCATCAGCACACGCCCCATAGGCCAGTTGACGACATTGACGCCCGTGATATAGCGCGAGCCTATGCTCATATCAAAACCTTCATCCTTGCAGGCGGCCAGCAGCCGGGGCAGGTCGGCGGGAGCATGGCTGAAGTCGGCATCCATCTCGAAAATATAATCGTAACCTTGAGCCACAGCCCACTTGAAGCCAGCGATGTAAGCCGTGCCGAGTCCGAGTTTGCCCGAGCGCTCGATGATGAAGAGGCGGTCCTTCATATCGCCTGCCATCAGACCCTTTACAATCTCTGCCGTACCATCGGGGGAGCCATCGTCAATCACCAGAACATTGAAATCATGTTCCTTCAGTCCCGTGACGGCCCTAATGATGTTTTCTATATTTTCCTTTTCGTTATAAGTAGGAATGATAACGATGCTATCTGAACGCATATTGAATGAAAGATTGATATAAGTGCTGCAAAGATAGTGGAAAGTTGTGGTTTAACCGCTATTTACTTTCTTATTTTTTGTGAAAAGAAGGTAAGGGAGAGAGAATACAGTGCTCAGCAAGACGATTCGCCCTGCAAATCACACTCTTGAAGCGATTTAGAGCAAGGCCAGCAGTTCCTCCCAGGTATCTACGATATATTCCGCGCGGCAGTCCACCATTTCCTGTCGGGTAGCATAGCCGCCCCACAAAATTCCCACGGCAGGCATGCCTACTTCATGGGCACCCTCGACATCGTAGAAGCGGTCGCCGATCATCAGCGCCTGCCCTGGGTCAGTGATGCCTTCGGTCCGTAGTGCATGACGGAGCACATCAGCCTTCGTATGGCGCACCCCCGCCTCGTCGCGGGCCGCTACGAAGTCGAAGTATTGGGCGAGACTGAAGTAGCGCAACACCTCGCGCACCATCGGTTCATTCTTGCTCGAACCAATACCGATACGATAGCCGCGCCGCTGGAGTTCGGCCAGTGACTCCTGCGTGCCGGGGTAGACCTCGTTCTCGTAAACCCCCGTCGTGAAATAGCGCTCCCTGTAAACCCTCACCGCCTCGTCGGCCTGCTCCGGTGTGAAACCGTAGAAATCGATGAAGGAATCCTCAAGGGGAGGTCCCACAAACGGACGCAACACATCGAGGTCATCGACATGGATACCAAAATGTGCCAACGCATACTGGGCACAGCGCAAGATGCCCAGTCCACTGTCTGTGAGCGTACCGTCGAGATCGAAGATAAGGGTGGGATATTTCATAGAAGGATGGGGTATTACATAAAAGGATGGAATAGTTCATAAAAAGGTCGGACATTTCATTGCAAGCGGATTAGAATGTCCATTTCATGGCCACCGTAGGAACGACATAGAAGCCATCGTTCCTGCCGTCGGTGCTCCACACCAGGTTCTTGGAGAATTCCACCTCGGTGCCCACGCTCCATCGGGCGTCGTCGCTGATGCGCGGCAGGCGCCACAGGTTCACCCAGAACTGAGGCTCCGAACTGAGGACGACCTTGCCGTCGACGCCCTTGTCGTACCAGAGGTCGCAATAACCCGAGAAGGTGCACAAGCCCTTTGCGAAATGCACCCCCCATACTTCCGTGAGCTGGACGCTATGGTGCGAGCCGCCGTGATGCGCCTTGTGGGCCAAGTACTTATACATCAGTTGTACCGAGAATGTACGCGTGAAATCCTTGCTTGCCCAATTCCATGCAGGGCCCACCAAATAGGCGTTGTCGAAACTGCCCGAGGCACCGCTCAGTCCGCCGTTGAGTTCGATATGAGCCGCAAAGGGAGCCTTCCAGAAGCGCAGTTCGCGCGAGATCTCGCCATAAGCGCTCTTCACGAAATGACTGCCGAAGTCAGCGTCAATGAAGAAATAGGTACTACCCCACTTGTCAGGGGTGAAATTCTCAACGGTCGCTGTCACGCGCGGACGGTTGGATAATTCTTTGCCGTACAGATCGTGACCCAGGTCGTAATGCAACTGGACGTCGAGTTGAGCCTTGGCTGCGGTCGCAACGAAGGCAACGGCAACCAGAAAAAAGCATCTTTTCATTACTTTTGTTTTTGTAGCTGTTATTATTAATAAGGTGTAGAACGCATGCCATCACATCCAATGGCGGTGCAAAGGTAGGAAAAAAAGCAGATAAAATAAAAAAAGTACTGAAAAGATTTGGTCATCTCACAAAAAACGTCTACCTTTGCACCCGCTTTCGAGAAACAAACACGGCAAGAACGCTTGCATCCAACGTGTACATCTTGAAAGGGCGCTTAGCTCAGCTGGTTCAGAGCATCTGCCTTACAAGCAGAGGGTCGGCGGTTCGAACCCGTCAGCGCCCACCCTACGATGGCTCCTTAGCTCAACTGAATAGAGCATCTGACTACGGATCAGAAGGTTGTGGGTTTGAATCCCGCAGGAGTCACATTCTTTTTGACACGCACAGTGTCTGGGCGGATACCAGAGTGGCCAAATGGGGCAGACTGTAAATCTGCTGGTTGTTACCTTCGGTGGTTCGAATCCATCTCCGCCCACTTCTCTTTTTGCGGCAATAGCTCAGTTGGTAGAGCACGACCTTGCCAAGGTCGGGGTCGCGAGTTCGAGTCTCGTTTGCCGCTCCACAAGCGTTCTTTTTGCAAGTCGTTTTTCCTTTTACGGTGCGTTAGTTCAGTCTGGTTAGAATACATGCCTGTCACGCATGGGGTCACGGGTTCGAGCCCCGTACGCACCGCATCCACAGAAATTCACTTCGCTTTTCCGCTTCTCTCTTTCACCCCTCTTTGGTGCGTTAGTTCAGTCTGGTTAGAATACATGCCTGTCACGCATGGGGTCACGGGTTCGAGCCCCGTACGCACCGCATCTTCACTACAACAAGGTTCCTGTCATCACGTCAGACAGGAACCTTTTTTTAATGGGCGGCGGAAGCGTCTGCGATTTCTGAGTTTATCGGTTTTGATCCGTCAATCTATTTGCCAGAGCTCATTCCTATTTGCCTTAGCTCATTCCTATTTGCCAGAGCTCATTCCTATTTGCCAGAGCTCATTTCTATTTGCCATAAAATAAAGGGAATTCCAAAGTCAGGAATCCCCGTTATAACTTTATAAATGACGCCCTGAGGAAGCAGATCAATACATATTGACGATGGCTTCGTAGAGTTCCTGCTTACCGCTGGTCTGCCTGGGTTCTCCGACCTTCTTGCCATAGGCATAAGCCTCCTCGAAAGTCATCTTCCCTTCCTCGAAGCGTTTGCCTTCGCCCGAATCAAAACTTGCATAGCGCTCCTTAACCATGGCGGGGATGGGGGAATGTTCGATGATGTCGGCCGCACTGAGCAGGGCATGGGCCATAGCATCCATCGCGGCTATATGAGCGATGAAGATGTCCTCGAGGTCGGTGGAGTTGCGACGCGTCTTGGCGTCGAAATTAGTTCCGCCATCCTTGAAACCGCCGTTGCGGATAATCTGCAGCATGGCCTGGGTGAGTTCGTAATGATCAATGGGGAACTGGTCGGTGTCCCATCCGTTCTGGTAGTCTCCGCGGTTGGCATCAATGCTCCCGAGGAGGCCAGCATCCACTGCACATGCGAGTTCGTGCTCAAAGGTATGCCCAGCCAGCGTGGCGTGGTTCACTTCGATGTTCACCTTGAAGTCCTTGTCCAGACCGTGGGCACGGAGGAAGCCGATGACGGTCTCTGTGTCAGCATCGTACTGGTGCTTGGTGGGTTCCATCGGTTTGGGTTCGATGAGGAACGTACCCTTGAATCCCTTGGAGCGGGCATAGTCGCGTGCCATGGTGAGCATGGTGGCCATGTGCTCCTTCTCTCGGTACATATCGGTGTTCAGGAGGCTCATGTATCCTTCACGTCCACCCCAGAAGACGTAGTTGGTGCCGCCGAGTTCGATGGTGGCATCAATGGCGTTCTTGATTTGTACGATGGCACGGGCGACGACATCAAAGTCGGGGTTGGTGCTGGCACCGTTCATATAGCGCTTGTGTCCAAAGACATTGGCTGTGCCCCAGAGGAGTTTGATGCCCGTCTCTGCCTGTTTCTGCTTGAGGTAGGCGACCACCTCCCGAAGGTTCTTCTCGTAGGTCTCTACATCGGGGGCCTCGGCGACGAGGTCCACATCGTGGAAGCAATAGTACTCGATGCCCAGTTTCTGCATGATCTCGAAGCCGGCATCGGCTTTCTCCCTGGCAGCCTGCACGGGGTCGGCGGCGGTATTCCAGGGGAAGGATTTGGTGCCAGGTCCGAACTGGTCGGAACCTTCGGCACACAGGGTATGCCACCAGGCCATGGCAAACTTGAACCATTCACTCATTTTCTTGCCCATGACGATACGGTTGCGGTCGTAGTAACGGTAGGCTAAAGGATTTTTGCTCTCAACGCCCTCGAATTTGATGGCGGGGATTTCAGGAAAATAGGTTTTCATATTGTTTGTTTAAATAAAAAGTATGCAGAATAATTCATGGAATCATGAAAGAAAGAAGCGACAGACAACGTTCACACCGCTCATGTCAATCGTTAAAAGCGTTCCGCATCAACGGTTAGCATTGCTTGTTCGTTTTGAGAGCCATGACCGCTTCGAGCGCCGCTCGCCAACGTTCGTAGGCCTCGCGGTAAGCGTCCATGCCCTGAGAGGGGGGAGCGATCACCTCCAAACGCCTGAGGCCGGCAAAAGCCTCGCGATGGTCGGCATAGATGCCAGCACCCATTCCGGCTCCACGAGCAGCACCGACAGAACCGTCGGTATCGCATAATTCGATGGTAGCGCCGGTGATGCCCGAAAGCGTTTCGCGGAAGATGGGACTGAGAAACATGTTGGCACGTCCGGCTCGGATGGTGGTCAGGTCCATGCCCATCTGCTTCATCACTTCCATTCCATAGGCAAAACTGAAGACAATCCCCTCCTGCGCAGCACGGAGGAGATGCGCCTGACGGTGGATGTTAAAATTGATGCCATGAATGTGAGCCCCCACCTCACGATTGCCCAACACACGCTCGGCGCCATTGCCGAAGGGGAGGATGCTAAGACCCTCAGCGCCGATGGGAGCCTGCGCGGCGAGGTCGTTCATCGAGGCATAGTCCATACCGGCAGGAGCCATATTACGCCTTGCCCAGGAGTTGAGGATGCCCGTCCCGTTAATGCACAAGAGGACCCCCAAGCGGGGATCTGCGGCCGTATGGTTGACATGTGCGAAGGCGTTGACACGGCTCTGTGCGTCGTAGGCCACGCGGCCGAGAACGCCATATACGACGCCCGAAGTGCCCGCCGTGGTAGCAGCCTCGCCCGGCTCGAACACGTCCAGGGAGAGTGCGTTGTTGGGTTGGTCGCCGGCACGGTAAGTAATAGGTGTGCCAGGGGAAAGACCGAGTTCCATGGCAGCCTCACGGGATACCTCCGCCTGAAGACCGAAGGTAGGCACGCGGTCGCAGAGCATATCGGAGGGGATGCCCATCTGGTCGAGGAGGAACTGTGCCGGCGCATCTGCACCGAAATCCCACATGATGCCTTCAGAAAGGCCGCTAACAGTGGTGGCAGGGGTGCCTGAGAGACGCAGCGCGATGTAGTCGCCGGGGAGCATCACCTTGTGGATACGGGCGAATATGTCGGGTTCGTTCTCGCGTACCCACGCCAGTTTGGCGGCAGTGAAGTTGCCCGGTGAATTCAGCAGATGAGTGAGACACCGGTCTTCGCCCAGTGCCTCGAAAGCACGCTGACCGTAAGGCACTGCACGCGAATCACACCAGATGATTGCATCGCGCAGGGGGCGCAGGTCTTTGTCCACACAGACCAGTCCGTGCATTTGGTATGAAATGCCGATGGCTCTGACGGATGTCTTCGCGGCTCCGCTCTGAGCGAGGACGTCGGACGTAGCAGCCTTCAAGTACTGCCACCAATCATCGGGAGCCTGTTCGGCCCAGCCTGGACGCACCGCTTTGATGGGGGCTTCGGTCTTAGGGTAAAAGGCCGAGGCGACGCAAGCGCCCGTAAGGGCATCCACCAACGAAGCCTTGACGCTGGAACTGCCTACATCGTAACCTAAAAGTAATTCTTGATTTTTCATATGCTTGGTTCAGTCTGGCAAAAAGACTCAGGCCCTTCATCTTTTTATGCTAAATTGCTTTGTTTGTTCATATTCTGCCTACAAAGATAGGCATTTTTTTTGCGCTGCATATCTTTTTGGGGATTTTTTTCGACATCAAGTTAAGAAATAGTTTCAAAACGGACATTTCTCCTCAAAATGCATGGTTTTACGGGTCGTAGGGTGTACAAAAACGAGCGCTTCGGCATGGAGGTAGAGGCGATCAGCCACATGGCCATACAAGCGGTCACCAAGGATAGGAGCATTGAGACCCTCGAACGCGGAGGCATGCACACGCAACTGGTGCGTTCGCCCCGTAAGCGGATAAAAGGCAACGCGGACGACGTGCGAAATCCCTCCCCCTTGCCTTGAAACCTGAAGAGGAGCCCTCTCCTCCCCCAAAACTACAAAACGCGTCACAGCCTCCTTGCCGCGCTGGTAATCGACACGCTGACGGGGCATATTCTCCATATCCGGTCCGATTGGCAACGAAAGTTCAAAGCACTGCCCCACTGCCCCATCGACCTCCGTGGCATCCGTCGTCGACATGCCTTGAGCGGGCACCGCAACAACACCGGCAGACATCATCGGAGCCTGCTCGAGGAGAGCGATATAACGCTTGTGCACTTCGCGCTCCTCGAACTGACGGGCAAGCGCACGATGTACGCGGGCATTCTTGGCCACCACCATCAATCCCGAAGTATCCATATCCAGACGATGAACAATGACGGGCCCTTCAATGCCCGGCCACAAGCGATAGCACTCGTCGAGGAGGCAGGGTTGGTCTGATTTACCAGGGATGCTCACCCACCCCTCGGGTTTCATCACCACAGCCAGGTCGGCATCTTCCCAGATGACACGAACGGGCGACAGAAGGCGGCGGTCGTAGTGCAAAGCCGGGTCCGGTTCCACGTTCAAGCCCTGAAGCATGTGGCTGAGAATGGGATGGCATTTGCTACGACAAGCGGGAAAGAAAGCACCGGGCTGGCGATAAAGGCCGGGTTGGGAAGGTCCCCACCAGAACTCAGCCATCGCCAAGGGCTTCAGCCCCAGACGGAAGGCGGCCTGCAAGAGTTTGGGAGCGCAACACTCGCCGGCTCCCGAGGGAGGTGTCAGGTGCGTGCCGAAGATATCCAAGAGATTGCGTTGCTCGCCGCGTGCGTTGCTGAAACTGAACTGACGAAAGAGCCACTGCTGAAGGTCCTCGCTAAGGCGTTTACGCTCTTCAGCAAGACGGTTGATATCCGACTGATGGCGGGCAATCCGGTCTTCCAGACAGGCTATCTCGGAAGCATACAGGCGCTTGGCACGCTGGATATCGGCTTTTTGCTGCTGACTCTCGCGGACAAGCGCGTCTGCATCGTCGGGGTGAAGCGCCAGGGACCGCAACGTGTCGCGACGCGCCTTACCCTCAGCATAAATCCGTCGAGCCGAAACAACGGCTTCGCTACGCTGGCCCTTCAATTGCTCAAGACGTCGGACCCACTGATGGTGTTTCTCGCTATTCTCAAGCGTCTCAATACGTCGGTTCAAGTCCACGACGTGCTGTTGTTCGCGCTGGAAATGACTGTCAGGGTCAAGATAATCCACCACGGGCGGCACAAACCAGGGATGGTCGTAGTTGCCGTTGAGTTGACCAGAATAGGCAGCAAGAAAGCAAAGCGAGGGGCTTTTACCATCTTCATTACCGGGCACCTGCTTATCCTCCACGACCAGCACACCATACATCTTTCCTTCGTCGACGCCCATCTCTTGCAGATGCTGCCGGACCACAAGCGCAGCCCTTCGGCACAACGGATGGGGCGTATAGCGGAAAGGATAGGTGAATGCCTTCGGCAATGCCTCGCCGGCATATTCCAGCGGATGAAGGTAGCCAGGGCGGTCAGTCATTGATGTAACTCTTGGTAGACATATCATAGTACAGAGCCTCGAGTTCCTGCAAGGTAAGATGTTCCAGGGCGTGCTCTATCTTGCGCACCAGTTCGTCGCGCCGGTACTCCTCGGATTGACTGTAACTTCCAAAATAAGCCATAATACGATAGGGTTTGAAGTTTTCGCGCCACAAAGATAAGGAAAATGTGCAGGGCAGCAAAGAAAACAGGAAGAAAGTT
>JAILCU010000123.1 GCA_024690405.1 Bacteroidales bacterium | reverse complement strand
GAAATGGCACAACAAGAAGACGTTTTCAAGAAAATCGTTTCGCATTGCAAGGAATACGGTTTCGTATTCCCCTCCAGCGACATCTATGACGGACTCGGCGCTGTCTATGACTACGGTCAGAACGGCGTGGAGCTGAAAAATAATATCAAGCAGTATTGGTGGCAGAGCATGGTGCTGTTGCATCAGAACATCGTAGGTATCGACGCCGCCATCTTCATGCACCCCACAACGTGGAAGGCCAGCGGCCACGTGGACGCTTTCAACGACCCCCTTATCGACAACCGCGACTCCAAGAAGCGCTATCGCGCCGACGTCCTCATCGAGGACCAGATGGCCAAGTACGACGAGAAGATTCAGAAGGAGGTGGCCAAGGCACAGAAGCGCTTCGGCGACGCCTTCGACGAGGCCCAGTTCCGCGCCACCAACGGTCGCGTGCTGGAGTACACCGCCAAGCGTGACGCCCTGCATGAGCGCTACCAGAAGGCCATGAATGCCAACGACCTCGACGAGCTCAAGCAAATCATCATCGACGAGGAAATCGTATGCCCCATCAGCGGCACCCGCAACTGGACCGACGTGCGCCAGTTCAACCTCATGTTCAAGACCGAGGTGGGCAGCACCGCCGAGGGTACCTCGACCATCTACCTGCGCCCCGAGACGGCTCAGGGCATCTTTGTCAACTACCTGAACGTGCAGAAGACGGGTCGCATGAAGCTGCCCTTCGGCATCGCACAGATTGGTAAGGCCTTCCGCAACGAAATCGTGGCACGCCAGTTCATCTTCCGCATGCGCGAGTTCGAGCAGATGGAGATGCAGTTCTTCGTGAAGCCCGGCACCGAGCTCGACTGGTTCTCGAAATGGAAGCAGACGCGCATGGCCTGGCACCAGGCTCTCGGCTTCGGCGCTGAGAACTATCGTTTCCACGACCACGACAAGCTGGCCCACTACGCCAACGCCGCCACCGACATCGAGTTCCACATGCCCTTCGGCTTCAAGGAGGTGGAGGGAATCCACTCACGCACCAACTTCGACCTCTCGCAGCACGCCAAGTACAGCGGCAAGAAAATCGAATACTTCGACCCCGAGACCAACGAGAGCTACACCCCGTTCGTCATCGAGACCTCCATCGGCGTGGACCGCATGTTCCTCAGCGTGATGTGCCACAGCTACTGCGAAGAGCAGCTCGAGAACGGCGAGACGCGTGTGGTGCTGCGCCTGCCCGCAGCCCTGGCGCCCGTGAAGCTGGCCGTGCTGCCGCTCGTGAAGAAAGACGGACTGCCCGAGGTGGCTCAGGAGATTGTCAACGACCTCCGCTTCCACTTCAACTGCAAGTACGACGAGAAGGACACCATCGGCAAGCGCTATCGTCGCATGGACGCCATAGGATGCCCCTACTGCGTCACCATCGACCATGACACGCTCAACGACCACTGCGTGACCCTGCGCGATCGCGACACCATGGAGCAGAAGCGTGTGCCCATCGCCGACCTGCGCGGCATCATCGAGGACAAGGTGAGCATCACCAGCCTCCTGAAGAAACTGCTGTGATGGGAGAGCGGAGCTCGCGGTTTAAGAGTTTAAGGTGCGCCTTCGGCGCAGTTTAAGAGTTTAAA
Source organism: Bacteroidales bacterium (assembly GCA_024690405.1). Classification (GTDB taxonomy): domain Bacteria; phylum Bacteroidota; class Bacteroidia; order Bacteroidales; family Bacteroidaceae; genus Physcousia. Next base: position 16,711 of record JAILCU010000123.1, on the reverse strand, counting down.
AGTTTAAAGTTTAAGAGTTTAAGGTGCAGCCGTTGGCTGCGGTTAAGGGTTAATGGAGAATGGCTCATGATTAAGAGGACTTGAGATTTTTCACTCCTCCCTCGCGCTTGCGCGCTCCATCCAAATATTAAATCCTTAAATCATTAACTCAACTTTCGCAAGCTCAGTTTCGTCAGTTTAAGGTGCGAGCGGGGCTCGCGGTTTAAGAGTTCTTCAGACTCGCTTCGCTCATAGAAGCGTCACCCTTCGGGTTTCCGAGCGTAAAAGTTTAAGGTGCGCTAAAGCACGGTTTAAGAACTTGAAACCTGAAACTTCTTGAAGGGTCAAGCGACCGGAGGTCGAGCGCCAGACCTTGACCACCAGACAATTAAAGGTCCTATAATCTGAGCATTATGCATATGCGAAACTTCAATCCTTAAATTCTTAAATAATCTCGTTCTTTAAATAATTAGTTCCTTAAATAATCGATGATTTTACATGGTTTGTGTCCTGACGGGGGCCGGACGTTAGCCGGCTTGGCAAGAAGGTTGTGTCTCTTGCTGCTTCCCTTAATGGCTTTCATCGCCTGTAGCGAGGACTCTACAGATTACGATCCTTACTACAACTGGAAATCGCGTAATGCGGATTGGTATAAGCATGTTGCCGATTCGGCCCGAACGGCTATTGCACAGGCCAAGGCCGCGCATGGCGACGATTGGGAGCAATACTGCGAGTGGCGTATGTATAAGTCGCTGCTGCGGAGTCCGTCCTATCAGAGCGGCAATCTTGAAGACTCTATCTGTGTGCACATCGTTTCCCGTGGCGACGGTAACGTGATGCCGATGTCAACCGACTCGGTGTACATCAATTTCCGCGGAACGCTGATGCCGACGACCGATGCCGACGGCAATGTTGTGGAGACCATCTTCTCTCAAACGTATTACGGCACTTTTGATCCCGCTACTGCGGCTCCGCAGTTATCCGTGGTTAATGCGTTTACCGAAGGTTTCCAGACCGCCCTTCAATATATGGTGAAGGGCGACGACTGGAATGTATATATCCCCCAGGAGCTGTTCTACGGCGGAAGCGCCCAAGGCATTATCCCCGCTTACAGCGCTGCTTGCTTCCGTATCAATTTGACGAAAGTCATTGTAACCGGCGCTTCGTCCTGAGTCAATAGATTTTTAGGCCGACTTCGGTGACGCCTGTGAGATTCTGGTCACGCATAATATGATAGACAAGAAACTCATAGGCGTCATCCATATTCAGGCGAGAAGTTGCAACGGTCTCTTCGGCCTCGTGTAGTACGACGCCGTTTGTCAGCCATCGGCCTTCGTTATTGGCCAGTACTAAATGCAGGGTATCGCGTCGCGCAGAAACAACAGGTTTTGTCGTGCGTTGTTCGATAACCAGCCAGAGGTCGCGATAGGGGTAGTGCTCGTTGAAGCGTATGCCGGCTTTCAGCGTGTAGAGGCCGTCTTGTGTGAAGGTATCGGGAACAAAATACAAGGTATCGGTCGCTGACCAGCATCGGTCATCGACAGCCTGGTACTGATAATAGGTACGGCGACTCTGGCAACTGAATAAGAAGGTCGCTATCGTCAGCAGCCAAAAGAATCTTTTGCTCATGCTTCTTGTGTTTCAGTGCCTCGGGTGCTATTCAGCCTTCTGCTTCTTCTGCTGTTCAGATGGCTGTCGGCGAGGTTGCTGCTGCGGTTGTTCGGAGCTGTCCTCGGTAGGCTTTTTCTTTTTCTTCTTCTTTTTCCTGGTCTTGTCGAATCGGGTGAGGTCCTCTTGCGTGGCCAGGTCAACCGGGCGTTGCACCTCCTTGGCGGCCTGTTCGTCGAGCGCCAAGGGCTTTTTCCCTTCCTTGTTCAACGCAATAATCTCCATCGCGCGTTCCGCGCTAATCGTGCTCAGGTTAGCCGCGATGCGCTTGTCGGTGGAATAAGTGATCATGTGGCTGAGGATATCGGCCTTGAAAAAGTAGAAAGTGCCGTCTGCCGTCTCCAGGGCAATCTCGCGGCTGGGCAGGCGGCGTGAAGCCTCGACGTACTGGTCCACCTCAAAGTTCATGCAGCACTTGAGCTTGGCGCACTGTCCGGCCAGCTTCTGCGGGTTCAGGCTAAGGTCCTGATAGCGCGCCGCCGTGGTTGACACGCTCACGAAATTCTTCATCCACGTGGTGCAGCACAGTTCGCGTCCGCACGGTCCGAAGCCACCGATGCGACCGGCTTCCTGTCGGGCGCCGATCTGCTTCATCTCGATGCGCACGCGGAAGACCTCGGCCAGCACTTTGATCAGCTGGCGGAAGTCCACGCGCCCGTCGGCGATATAATAGAAGATGGCCTTGTTGCCGTCTCCCTGATATTCCACGTCGCCTATCTTCATCTCCAGCCCCAGCTCCTTGGCGATCTGCCGTGAGCGTATCATCGTATCATGCTCGCGCGCCTTGGCTTCCGCATATTTCTCCATATCCACCGGACGCGCCTTGCGGTAAACATTTTTGATATCGTCCATGTTCTTTGGCGGCGTACGCTTGATCTGCAGCAGCACCAGCTTGCCCGTAAGCGTCACGGTGCCGATGTCGTGTCCGGGAGAAGCTTCTACGGCTACGATATCTCCTTTCTCCAGCGGCAGATGGTTGATGTTGTGGTAATAACCCTTGCGCGTATTTTTGAATTGCACTTCCACCAAGTCCGTAGTCTCCACGTTTTCCGGGATATCGGCCAGATAGTCGTAAACGTTCAGCTGACAACTCTGCTTGGGGCATCCCCGGAACGAAAGGCCCCGGGCGCCGCCGATGGGCAGGCTGGGTTTGGATCTTCCGTAGGACTCCGTTCCTGGGGCGAGGGTAGTGGCTGCGTCCCCTGCGTTGCCGGTGGCGGTAGCTTCTATGATGGGGTTGGTCGTTTCGTTTTCCATATATATGTTCTATCGATATTCGAATCGTTGTTTATTGTATGAGCAGTACGATCATCTTGAGCGCCAAATCGAAAAAAACCATCCTGGCATTGCCGTTCTGGGTGATCTCTGTCTCGGCCCGGGCCAGTTCCTCGGTGATGGGAATCACGTTTCGTTCGTTGATGAAACGAGCAAAATTCTTGCTGAAAGCCGCCTCGTCAGCCGACTGGTCGTTGAGCGCCGCCTCGTGGAAGTTGTACACGAAGTTCTCCCGTATCTGCCGTTGGCAGAACTGCAGAAAGCTCTTCTGCGTTTCGCGTCCCAGACGGGCAATCTGCTCGGCCCATTCCCTGAGGTCTTTCACTTTGCGCTGGTAGCTCAGCCGCATCAGCATCACGAAGAAGTCGAGAAACAGGCGCTCGTCCTTTGGGGGATGTGCTTGCTGGTATTCTTCTCTTGAGAGCGGCGGCACGAGTATGCGCTGAGTGCGGCTGATGATGGTGCCCAGTACCAGGTCGGCTTCTTCCGACACCATGATGAAATGCGTGCCTGCCGGGGGCTCTTCAAAGAGTTTCAGCAGGCGGTTGGCCGTCTCCTGGTTGAATTTCTCCGGCAGCCAGATCACCATGACCTTGCGGCCCCCCTGGCTGCTCTTCAGTGCAAGCTTGCGTTGGATTTGGTCTGCTTCTGCCACATAAATGGTCGCCTGCTGGTTCTCGGCATCGATGTCCTTGAGCCATTCGTTGAGGTCGAAGTACGGACTTTGCAGCAGGCGCGAACGCCATTCGCGGATGTATACGTCAGAGATGGCGCTCTCTGCGTTCTTTATGCGCGAACCCTTGACAAAAGGAAAAGAGAAATGGAGGTCGGGATGTTCCAGCTTGGCGCTCATCTTGCAGGAGGGACATTCGCCGCAGGGGCTGCCGTCCTCAAGGGGATGCTCGCAGAGCAGGGCCTGTGCGAAAGCCACCGCCAATGCCAGTTTGCCCGAGCCTGAAGGACCGGTGAGCATGAGGGCGTGCGGTACGCGGTTTGCCTTAAGGTCGCCCAGCAGACGGTGCCAGATCTCGCTTTGTCCGACCACTTCTATCATCTTCTGTTTCCTTGCAATGCTTGTATTGAGACTGCAAAGATAAGCATAATTTGCGATAATAGAGGCTTATCGTCGCATAAAAATACTTTTTAACTAAAAAACAAGCATGGGAGCGCAGTGGCGGATGCGGATGGGGAGGGTGCGCACCTTGAGGTCTTCGGCTTCGATGTCCATGCTGACGATGCAGGCCCGGCTATTGAGGTCGCTCGTCTGGTCGAAGATGAAATTGCCGATGCTATAATAGATGTACCGTCCGCGGTAGTTCTCGATGGTTTGTTGAGTATGTGTGTGATGTCCGATGATGAGGTCGGCGCCGGCGTCCAACAGGCGATGGGCCAGCTCGCGTTGCTGCCCTACGGGCGTCAGCTTGTGTTCCCATCCCCAGTGTGGCGAGACAATGATGACGGCGGAGCTGTCTGTCTGGCGCAGCGCGGCAACGCGTTGTACGAGCCTTTCGTCGTCGTCCTGACTCACGCTCCACTGGTCGGGCAGCCACGGATAGTTCTCCAGTGCTAAGCGGAGCGTAGGGATGAGCCATACCCTCCGCGGAACAGACGCCAGCAGCACGGGACGCGCCGCTTTGTCCTGGGTCGGCGCGGCTCCAAGGGGTGTCATGCCATGCGCTGCCACTTGCCGGAACGTATCCTCCAGCCCGCGGCGGCCTTGGTCCACGCTGTGGTTGTTGGCCAGGTTGAGGTGCGTGAAGCCATGCCGGCGCAGGGCGTCGAGCCATTCGGGTTCGGCGCGGAAGACGAAGCGTTTGTAGGTGGGCGCCTTGATGGTGGTGGCCGGACATTCCAGGTTGCCTACCACGAGGTCCGACGCCGCCAGCACGGAGTCAACGCCTGTCGTGAACAGGCTCTCCGTGCCGTGGGCTTCGATTTGACGGCGCACGCCCCTGTCCAGGAGCACGTCGCCGGTGAAGGTGATGGTGAGGCTAACAGCCAGAACTATAGAAGATAGCATCGTTCTCCTTGGGATGGTTCTTCGTTGGCAGCACCAGGTCCTTCATCCACTCGGGGGTGCCTGTGGTGGGGTTCCCGTCCAGGGTCTGCTGCCATTCCTCGTCGGTCAGCCGCTGACCGCCAGCGCCGCCTTCCAGTTCGCGATAGGAGAATACCGCGCCGCGTGTGAGCCACAGCTGGCCGTCGATTTCTACAATGACGTAGATGGAGTAGGCGGGCCCTACGCCTTCATAGACTACGCATTTGTCTTTGTCGGGGATGTTGAAGGCATTTGCCGTGTAAACGTCGGCGATGCAAGCCACCTTGCGGTCGGGACCCGTGACATTCTCCCACGAATCGAGGAACGAGTCCTTGTTTCTCACCAGGTTCAGCGAGATGTATTCGATGGTTGAACCGATGATTTCTATCTGGTCGTTCTCGGCTTTGCTCAGGGGCTTACCGGCCAGCTCTTTCTCGCTGACGTTCAGCAGGAATTGCGCCAGGTCGCCGATGCTCTCTGTGGCCGACTCCGTCTTCTCTGTCGTGAGATTGAACTTCTTCAGCACGTCAGCGTATGCCTTGTTCAGCGCTACGGCTTTGCGCCAGAAGGCGACGCTGGGTTCTACATATCCTTTCAGAACGGGCTCCGGGGGACCGCCGCCGCCGCATTCCGCCCCGAAGGGTTGTTTGGCATAGAGGATGGCATCGTGCTTGAGCTCGGCGTAGGAGGCGAGGGAGGTGTTGAGGCTCTTCTTCTGCCAGTTGTGGGTTTGCATGAAATAGGGGGCTTTTTCCGGCACCGTAGGCACGTCCTTCAACGCACTAATCCAACTGGTGGCTACCGTTCCCTCCCAGTTGATCTCGCTCATGCGCTGCTTCATCCTGGCCAGTTGGTCGGTGTACTGAGGCCAGCGTTCGGCTTCCTTCAGCTCGTCCAGAAGAATGCGCTCTGCCGATGACACGCCGAGCGCTGCCATCACGTCCAGAGCTTTGGGGGCTTTGCGCAGGGAAAGCGGACGCGTGCGTGTGTCGGCCATCTCCTGCAGGACTTCTGCGTCTGGCATGTACCGTTGGGGCATCAGGTTGATTTTGTTAGGAGATGTCACCTGGTCTGTAGGCTTTATGCGGATCTGCTCCTTGGCCAGGTCCAGCATTTCCTGTTGCAGCTTTTCGATGGCCGGCTTCGAGGCGATCAGGGCGCCGATGGTGGTGGCGGAGCGTTTCACGCGGGCAAAGACCTGCATGATATCGACATTGTCGGGCGCTCCCATCAGGAATGTCAGCGGCTCCGTGATCTTCTGATAGCGTTCGGCGATGGCCTTGTTGCCGCCTACGATGTACGACAGCAGGGCGGCGCGCTTCATCTGTTCTGCATCCTCGATGACGAAGGGGGCTGTCTGAAGCCACATCATCGCCCGGAAGTAGCGCTGGAGCGTCTCGGAATGGGTGTAATGTCCGCGTGGGCGGAACAGGATGTAGGGGAATACCGCATCGGTCTGTCCCAAGAAGGGGGACACTTCCTGGTCGCCATCGGTGCACTTCCTCACTTCGGCGCGTATGTCTTCTGCATAGGACTCGGGGAGCCTGGCGGGGAGTTGTCCGCTTAGCAGCGTCTGGCCGATGATGATATAGGCCTTCAGCCATTCCGCGGCTTCGCCTACATGCCTGTTCTCAGGATGCTGCTTGATGATGTCGAGGTCGCGGGCGATCATCGCACAGAGCTCGCCGACCTGCTTGCTGAGGTGCTCTTCCTCGATATCGCGCAGCAGACAGTCGAAGTAGAAATGGAAGAGTTGCAGATAGACATCCGTTGTGACAAACGACGGAAAAACCTTATAGTTGTTCTCTTCGTAGATGTGGAACAACTGGATAGCGTCGTTTTCCACGATGGCAAAGCCGTTGCGTGACAGGGCCTTGCGCAGGTCGTCGGGGAACTCCTCCACCTGCCATGGATTCAGGATATTGTCCACATTCACGATCTCGCCGGGCTTTGCCTTGAAATTTTCTTTCTGCAACTCGGCTTCGCGTGCCTTCAGACGTCCCACGAAGGCTTCCTCTTCGGGGGTGTACTTCAGGGGCACGTATTTGTTTGCCTGTTGCGTGTAAACGGTCAGCTCGTCAGAAGCATTCTCCCAGTCCACAGGGTGAGCCACAAAGCTCTTCTCGATTTTCTCGTAGCGCTCATAGAGCAGGTCGTTGTACCACGAGGTGGAAGAGAACAGACTGCGGAGGTCCTTGCTCTGGAACAGGTGACCCTGTCGGGCGGCAAGGGCGTTACGTACCACCCGAAGTTCTGCGATGCTTAGATTGGAGATGTCCATCCCAAGATCGACGTTCCGCAGTTCCTCGACATTGAAATGTCCCTTCCCTGGAATGACGATGGCTTCTTTTCCGGCAGAGACATCATCTTCCGCGCTCATCGGGGGCGGCGCGGCCTTCATGTTTAGTACGCTGACTACCGCCATACAGACCAGCAGCCGCATTCTCATGTTAATGACTTTCATTGTTCCTCGGTTTAAGGTGCGAGCGGAGCTCGCGGTTTAAGGGTCAGCCCCCTCCTTCTCCCCCTCAAGGGGAGGGCTGCGAGCAGAGTTCGCGGTTTAAGAAGTGGTTGATAGATTAGAGTTGAGAGATCTCCATTATTTAAAGATTTAAGAATTTAAGGATTTAATATTTGGGCTAACGCAACTGCATTTACCAGTTGACCAATTACCATTTACTATTTGGGCTGCGCGGAGCGTGGAATATTAGTCGCTTGAAACTTGGTGAGAGCTATTTGTGGAACTTGGTGAGATAATATTTGTGGAAATTGGTGAGAGTTATTTATGGGAATTAGTGAGAGATATTAGTGGGAATTAGTGAAAGAGATTAGTGACCGCTCCCCTTCGTCCCTGCCCACTCCCCGGATCCGGCATTCCTTCATCGTGAATCCGAAGTGGTCCCATTGATAGACGCCGACGAACCAGAGGCTGTCGTTGCTTTGTTCGAGGGTGATGAGGTAGGGCGCTTCCCATCGGAAATCGTATAGTTCGCCTGCAAGACGTGAGCCTAACCACAGGGGACGGACGTAATGTTGGCTCTGCTGGAAGACGAAGAGGCGGCGTGCCATGCGCGGGTCAAAACGTGTCGGTTTTATGACTCCCACCAGGGCCTCTGTCCTGCCGTCGCCGTTGACGTCGCCCGTGGTAAAAGAATAGGTGGGGTAGGGCAGCTGCCAAGCATCGCGGTGCCCTCCTTCTTCCAGCACCAGCACGGCCGATGAGTCGCTTTGCTGTTGAAGGGTAAAGGTCTGCCCGCCGGCATGGGCACCGGCAAGGCAGACCGTCATGGCTATGATCGCTCTTTTCAGCATCCCGTTTTCAGGGGCGTTTGCTTCGGCGTGGGCTTATTGGGGTTGTCCGGCGTCTTCTTCCGCATCCCGTTCGGCCTTTTTCTTGGCCAGGTATTCCGGCAGGTTCAGACCCGCCTGGTCGAAGAGGTCGTTGAGGGGAGGGATGGATTTCATCAGACCGCTCACAAAACCGGCCGTGGAGCTCTTGCCGTCGGCACTGCCCTGACCGCTGTCCCAGACCGTGACCTTATCGATGTTGATGCCCTTGATGGCTTCTACCTGTGTCTTGACCAGTTCCGGCAGTTTCTCCAGCAACAGCAGCGAATAGGCTGCGGTGGCATCGCCGCCTGCGGCCTGCACCATCTTATCGTAACCCTGAGCCTGACGCGTGAGCACCTCGAACAGACCCTTTGCCTCGGCTTCCATCTTGGCGAAGACGGCATCAGCTTCACCCTTGGCGATGGCGCGTTTTTGCTCCGCCTCGGCTTCGGCGGCGATGATCAGACGCTGTTTCTCAATCTCCTGCTGCACCAGCACGTTCGCCGTCTCGGTGGCACGTTCGCGTTCCGCACGGGCCGTTTCGGCCTGCTGCTCGGCGGCGTAGGCTTCTTCCAGGGCCTTGGCCTGTTGTACCTTCTCTGCAGCGTTTGCCTTGCGAGCTGCCTCAGCCTCCTTCTCGCGGCGATAAGCCTCGGAGTTGGCGATCTCCACCTTGGCTTCGTTCTCACCCTTCACGGCTTGTGCGTTGGCTTCGGCCGTCCGCACACGTGTCTCTCTTACGGCTTCAGCCTTACCAATCTCACCGATCTTGTCCTGCTCAGCCACGCGCACCTTTGCTTCGTTGATAGCCTTGGCAGCAGCCTCGCGACCCAGCGCCTCGATATATCCGCTCTCGTCCTTGATGTCGGTCACGTTCACGTTGATCAGGCGCAGACCAATCTTCTTCAGTTCCACCTCCACATTCGTGCTGATGGCTTCGAGGAACTTGTCGCGGTCGGAGTTCAGTTCCTCAATGGACATCGTGGCGATCACCAGACGCAACTGGCCGAACAGGATATCGCGCGCCAGCTCCTGGATCTGCTGCGGAGTCTGCCCCAGCAGACGCTCGGCCGCCGCTTGCATGTAATCGGGTTCCGTGGAGATTCCCACCGTGAAACGGCAGGGCACGTCCACGCGGATGTTCTGGCGGGAAAGGGCATTGGTCAGGTTCGCATCAATGCTGATGGGCGTCAGACTCATGTAGGCGTAGTCTTGGATGATGGGCCAAACAAATGTACCGCCGCCATGCACGCATTTGGCCGAGCCTTTGGCGGCACTCGTTCCGTAGATAACAAGGATTTTGTCCGAAGGACAACGGCGATAACGGTTGAAAATCGCTACGACTAAGAAAAAGGCTACAACGGCAGCCACAATAATAACATACAGTTCCATACTTTAAGGGGCAGCCTCCGGCTGCAGTTTAAGGAGTGGTTAAAGATAGATTAGAGTTGAGAGTTCTTGAAGTGTCAAGCGACCAAAGGTCGAGCGTAGAGATTAGAGACAGATGAATCAGTTGAGAGATTAGAGACCTCCATTATTTAAGAATTTAATGATTTAAAGATTTAATATTTGGGCTGGCGCAACTGCATTTACCAGTTGACCAAGTACCATTTACTATTTGGGCTAACGCAACTGCATTTACCAGTTGACCAAGTACCATTTACTATTTGGGCTAACGCAACTGCATTTACCAGTTGACCAAGTACCATTTACTATTTGGGCTGCGCGGAGCGTGGAATATTAGTCGCTTGAAACTTGGTGAGAGCTATTTGTGGAACTTGGTGAGATAATATTTGTGGGGATCAGTGAGAGTTATTTGTGGAAATTAGTGGGAGAGATTAGTGACCGCTCTCTTTCTCTACTAGCACGCTGCCGCTGTCGATGATCTCTGTCACCCTGATGCGGGTGCCGGTGGGCAGGAAGTCGCCGTCGGTGAAGGCGTTGAGTTCATGTACCGAGCCGTTGATGCTGATTTGGATCTTGCCCGCTCCTTCGCGATGGGCGGGGATGCGCAGGTAAACGCTGGCGGTCTGGCCGATGCATTCGGTGATGCGGAAATTGCCGTTGCGCTCGAGCTTGAGCATGGCACGCAGCATCAATACGAACACGGCCACGAAAACCAGACCTGTCAGGAAACTGAAGAATACCAGCAGGGCCTTGTTGGGTACCACGGGGGAGAGGCTGATGCCGCCCCAACCGAAGCCAAGGAAGAAATTGATGAAGTTGCGTAGAGTGAACAGCGAGAAGATGCCGGCCGAACCCAAGGTGCCTTCGTGACCGCTGTGACCCGTGGAGAGGTCCAGATCGGCATCGCTGGCATCAAAATCGCCATGCACGTCGAAGTCCGTGCCCACGTCGGCATCCACGTCGGCGTCCATTCCGCCGATGCCTAACAGCATGAGCGCGTTCTGTATCACAAAGACTACGCTCGCGGCGATGGCGCAGGTCCAGAACACTTGCATCGTGGTGTCGAGCTGTGAGAACCAGGTACTGAGTTGTGTGAACATATCGTTTTGTTTTTAGGGGTTTCTGCCTTTTATGGCTGCAGGAACGGGTAAGTAACCCTCCTTTGGGCACAAAGATAGCAAAAATTTCATCATTTCAGTGCATGAGTGGAGAGTTTTTTGTAATTTTGCATCAAAATTCACATACCGCACGCGGTTTTCCTTTTATTTATCTCAACACTTACTATCCCGTGGCACTCAATTACATTTGGATCGCTTTCTTCCTTGTCGCTGCCTGTGTGGCAGTGGTCAAACTGGTTTTCTTTGGTGACGTTGACGTCTTCCCTGCTATCATGAATGCCACGATGGAATCGGCAAAAAACGGCTTTGAAATATCCCTTGGCCTCACCGCCGTCCTCTCCCTGTGGATGGGCATCATGAAGATTGGTGAACGCGGCGGAATGGTAGAACGCCTGGCCCGCTGGCTCGCTCCACTCTTCCGCAGGCTCTTCCCCGAGATCCCTGAAGGGCATCCTGTCGTGGGCAATATCTTTATGAATCTTTCAGCCAATATGCTGGGACTTGACAACGCGGCTACTCCCTTGGGACTGAAGGCGATGGAGGGACTGCAGGAACTCAACCCGCGCAAGGATACGGCTTCCAACTCCATGATCATGTTCCTGGTGATGAATACGGCAGGACTGACCATCGTGCCCGTGAGCATCCTTGCCTATCGCGCCCAGATGGGGGCTGCACAGCCCACCGATGTCTTCGTGCCGATCCTCCTGGCTACGCTCATCTCCATGGTCATCGGCGTGGCGGTCACAGGGGCCATTCAGCGCATCAGCCTCTGGAACCGCCCCGTGATCCTCACCCTCGTGCTCTTCTCGCTCATCGTGGCGGGGATGGCTTGGGCGGCTCAGACGCTCTCCCGCGATGCCATGGGCGTTTTCTCGGGGAATGTAGCGAATATCATCCTCCTGGGGATTATTGTGGTGTTCATCCTCGCGGGCATGCGCCGTAAGATTAATGTCTACGATGCTTTTATCGAAGGCGCCAAGGGGGGCTTCGCCACGGCTGTCGGCATCATCCCCTACTTGATTGCCATCCTCGTAGGTATTGCTGTCTTCCGTGCCTCCGGGGCGATGGACTGGCTGCTTGGCGGTATCGGTTGGGTTGTTGAGGCCTGTGGCGGCAATGCTGACATCACCGGTGCTCTGCCCACCGCCTTCATGAAGCCCCTTAGCGGTTCCGGCGCCCGCGGCATGATGCTGGAATGTATGCAAACCTATGGCCCCGACTCGCTCGCCGGACGCCTCTCCTGCATCTTCCAGGGTTCCACCGATACCACTTTCTACATTCTGGCGGTGTATTTCGGTTCCGTCGGCATCCGCAACACGCGTTATGCGCTCCCCTGCGGTCTCATCGCGGACCTGGCTTCTATGGTGGCGGCCATTGTCGTTGCCCTTACCTTCTTCGGCTGATGCCCTGAATCTCGCACACCACCACTCCTGGATCCATCACCCCTACGCGCACGCGTACCTTTTTATCTTTTTCCGCGTGGTAAGTGATGGCGGCTTCGTTGAAGCCTTGCAGCACGTTCCGGTTCCATTTCCCCTTCGTAGCTTCCGTCTTGAGCGAAATGACCTGAGAAGGACCGTTGTCTACGCTCAAGGCTACGCGCAGGTCGTAGGTGGTATTGACGGGAAAGGTGGGGAGGCATCGCACGGAAAGGGTGTTCTCTCCTTGTCGCACGGGGATTTCGTATTCGAGGCTGGGCGCATCGCCGGTCGTATATCGCGTCATGTCAAGCGGCCATATCGTCACACCCCTGTCGCTGATGCCGAGTCCTTCCATCACCGTGAAATGGCCGTGGGCAGCGGTATAATCTGATGCGGGGACGACCACCGTCCGCGGCTCCTCCGGCACGTCAGCCGACGGGCTGCTGATCATGGAATCCGTGGCCACCTGTGGCATCCTGAACTGTTTCAGCCCGCGCGGGGCGGCGCTCATCATGCCGTTCCATTTGCCGTGGGCAATGTCCGTGTTGTATCGCGCAGTCAGTGCCTGGATCTCCTCATAGGCCCTGTGGGCTTCGCGGGCATAGGCCAGGGCCTGCTCCCGTTGGCCCTGCGAGGCCAGGGCGAGGCTCTGGGTCGCGCGGAACTCCTTCACGTTCATGCAGTAAGCTCCTTTGACGGGATATTCGATGAGCTGGTAATAGGCATCCTGCAGGCGAGGGGGTATGGCGCTTCGCAACGTCTCCACGGCTGCCGCCAGCGAGGCATAAGCGCTGATTCTGCGCTCGCGTTCCGCATCGCTGTAGCTGATGGCGAAGACATGCTCGGGCTTGCCTCCTGCTGCCAAACGGTAGTATTCTCGCTTGATTGCGGCTATCTCGTCGGCCACGGCCTCGCCAAAGGTCTTTGATGCCCAGTAGCGCATATACCGCCAGGCGTTCTCCGGCGCCCAGGCGTCTGCGTCCCAGGCCAGGTCCATGCAGAACTCCAGCTCAGCCTCCGCGGGCTTGATGTCGCCGACGTTGATGATCCATAGCGTCTGAATGCCTTGGGCATAGGCGCGGGAGAGTTCGTAGCTGATGAGGGAGGGGGAATGGGAACAGAGCCAGAGATAGTCGTGCGGACTGCCCCAGTAGGAGAGGTGGTAGTAAATGCCGTTACCTCCCGGACGGGCTTGCTCCGAAGGCAGCGGCAACTGACGGATATAGCCGTGGTTGTCATCAACCCAGCAGAGGGTCACGTCCTCGGGGACGTGCAGACCGGCATTATAGGCGTCCAGCACTTCTTTGTAGGGGATGAAGAGCTGGGGGATTTGCGTGGGGTCTCCGATATACTTGCGCAGGAGCGAACGCTGGAAACCGATGATCTCCGTGAGCCCGCGCACCTTGTCGTCGGTCGTGGGATAGCCGGAGATGCCCCAGTCATGCACTCCGCGCATGCCTAACGTGTACATGGCATCATAGCCCTTGCTCTCTGCCACGCGCTCCTCCCAGTAGCGCCGGATTACGGGGGCGTTGTTCGCGTAGTTCCAGCTCTCGTTGGTGCCGTTCCAGGGGGCACGGCGCCATTCCCATTCATTGTCGCGCAGCATCTGTTCACAGTGGCTCGACCCTAACATGATATCGTACTTGCGGGCCACGGACATGTTGTCCTTGTTGTCCCAGAAGGCTTGCGAACACGGATGCATCGCGGGCCACAGCGTATTGGCGCGCAGACGCAGCAGCAGTTCCATGACCTTGGCGTAGGTGTTGGCACCGATGTTGCCGTAGACCTTATCCAGCGTCTTTGCCGCCCAGGGCATAAGTCCCCAGTCTTCATCATTGATGAAGATGCCGCGGTATCTCACAGCCGGTGCTTCCGAGATCGTCTTCTCACCTTGTATATATAGTGCGTTGTGCCTGGCCGGGCCTACGTCAGCCCACCAGATATAAGGCGAGACTCCCATCTGTAGTGACAGCTCAAGCAGGCCGTAGGCCGTTCCTCGGGGAGTGGAACCGTAGATGACAAGGGCTCTGTCTGTTCCCTCGAAGGGCTTCTTTACCATTTGCAGCCCGTACACCTCCCACCGTCCGCGTACGGCTTCCGCGTCAATCTTGCCCGCGGCGGCTAACGAGTCGATGAGCACTGACTGTCCCAGGGTGCCTGCTATGATGGGCTGGCGACCGTAGAGCGCCGCGGCGCCGGCGATGGCGGTGATGTGAATGTCCAAGGCCTGTCCTGTGATGGCTTTGACATCGCTGCTCAAGCATCTGGCGGCCGTGCTAACCACCTCGGCGTCATTCTCTGCCACCACGATGTCTGCCTGCGTCGCAGGTGATGCAATCACAAAGGCTTTGCGGTGAGCTGATGTGCTCACTCGTATGTCGCGGCCCGATAGGGTCAGCGTGTAGCAGAAGAGGGTTGTCAGCAGAACAAGACGGGAGACTTTCATCGTAGGGAACGTGTTATGATGGAGGTATATCATCTGATCTTTTGGTTAATGGTTATTTTGGTTAATGGTTATTTTGGGCTAATAGTTATTTTGGTTAATGGTTATTTGGGGTTTATGGTGATCTTTTGGGTTTATGTGAGGTACGTGAGGTCTTATCCTCGGCATTCAGTACGGTCAGCGCTTTGTATGAGGACTTGTCGTGCACAAAGATAGCGTATTTCTGTCTATCACGTGCGCAACAGGCGGGATTATTGAGTGCGTTTTTTGGAGTTTTAACTTTTTCTGCGTCCTGACAAGCGTCGTCTCATGCCATCCCATTTCGTGACGGGAGAACTTTTTTTAATCCTCTCCCGTCTCCTTTTTGTGCCGTTTAAGGGGCATGAGGAGCAGCAAAAAAAAGGCTAAAAACGTCTTTCTGACATAAAATGAAGGTTAAAACTCAAAATAATTCGTTTTTCCGCACGTCATTTCATAATAAATGATTACCTTTGTCCCGCAAATGGATGAGTGCCGCCCAGATGGCGGAATTGGTAGACGCGTTGGTCTCAAACACCAATGCCGCAAGGCGTGCCGGTTCGATCCCGGCTCTGGGTACTTCTCATGAAGCAGATTCCCCGTAAACGCTAAGTTTCCGGGGAGTTGTTTTTTTAAACACAATGTTTAATCCCATTAACACCTCCTGCACGATGAAAAGGTATATCACTCCTGCTACCCAAGTCGCTTCGATGATTCCGGAGAGCATTATTACAGGTAGTATGAATTCGGTCGATAGCAATGCTGGTATTCAATATGGCGGGGGCGGGAACGGTCAAGGCCGTGTCAAGGAACAGGAGGGCGACCAGTTCTGGGACTTCGGATGGGAGGAATAGGTCGCGGAGTTGCTGGCCGATCACTCGCCTGCAACACCTCATCTCTTACTCTGTAACCTGATGGGCAGAGTGCACAAAAGATTGAAATCGGGTAGGCTACCCGATTTATTTTTTTTGTGCGAACGGGACGCGCATCACATGAGGTCATGGCAGCCCCTTCGATGAATGGGCCTTCATACAAGAAATATTGGTGTCCGGTAAAGATTTTATGGTCAAATTTGTTGTCAAGCCTGCTGTTGGTCATCCTTTTGAATCATCTCCCGTCTCTCCTTTTTGTGCAAAACAATATAGCGATTGACCTCAAAGGTGGATCTTCAATGTCCGTTTTCGCCCTTTCAATTCTTGAAGACAAACGGAGCGGACTTCTTCAAAAGCCTTTAAAGGTTTTTGAAGAAGCTATATAGGTATGAGGAAAAACCTATATAGGTATGGGGAGAAAACTATAAGGGCCCTAGCAAAAGTATGATAGAGCAAAAGTATGTCAGGGCGAAAGTATGGTCAGGGCGAAAGCCAGAAACAATAAAGCAGGTATAGGATATAAAATGTGTGACTTCCAGCATAAGGTCGCTCAGCCTCACACGTCAGGTCGCACAGCCTCAAACGACGGGTCGTTCAGCGTCATGCGACAGGTCGTTCAGCCTCACACGTATGGACGCATTGGT
Source organism: Bacteroidales bacterium (assembly GCA_024690405.1). Taxonomy (GTDB): domain Bacteria; phylum Bacteroidota; class Bacteroidia; order Bacteroidales; family Bacteroidaceae; genus Physcousia. Next base: position 495 of record JAILCU010000123.1, on the reverse strand, counting down.
TGATGCTGCTTGAAAAAGGCTGAATCTCCACTCGAAGAACTATCACTGTTTGGCCCATGGGGGCAATATACAAGAAATAAGGATGTGCTGTTACACATCCTCGTTTTTGAGCTGTTCCTATGGCGTGCTCCCTAAGAGGGGCTGGAGTCTTTCGTTCATTGAGGGCGGGGAACCAATCGCCGAACCGCGATCGTGGCTGTTCCCCGTTGGGCTGTAGGGGGCAGGCAAAGGGAGAACGGATTATGGGATGATGACTTTTCTGCCGTTGTGGATGTACATGCCTTTCTGGACGGGGGTGCCTTGCATGCGGCGTCCGCTGATGTCATACCAGGTGCTTGTATCGCGGATCTTCAGGTCTCCGTCGTGGGTGATTTCACCGATGCCCGTTGTGCCGTCGCCGAAGTCGAGGGTGATGGAATGGATGGGTCCGCCCTGGAGCGCGGCGCAGTGGAGCTCGCCCTCCAGTTGGAAGTAGGCACGGAAGGCGTTGATGTT
>JAILCU010000030.1 GCA_024690405.1 Bacteroidales bacterium | reverse complement strand
GCTTGGGCACACCGTCCACGGGCATGATATACGGGAGGTTAATCTCCGTGCTTGTCGATGACGACAGCTCAATCTTGGCCTTCTCGGCAGCCTCTTTCAGGCGCTGCATGGCCATCGGGTCTTTCGAGAGGTCAGCGCCCTCGTCGTTGCGGAACTCCTGCACCAGCCAATCAATGATGACCTGGTCGAAGTCGTCGCCACCGAGGTGGGTGTCGCCATTGGTGCTGAGCACCTCGAAGACGCCACCGCCAAATTCCAGGATAGAGATATCGAAGGTACCGCCGCCAAGGTCGAACACGGCAATCTTCATATCCTTGTTAGCCTTGTCTACGCCATAGGCCAGCGCAGCAGCAGTGGGCTCGTTGACGATGCGCTTCACATCGAGACCGGCAATCTGTCCGGCTTCCTTGGTGGCCTGACGCTGTGAGTCGCTGAAGTAGGCCGGCACGGTGATGACGGCTTCCGTCACTTCCTGTCCGAGGTAGTCCTCAGCGGTCTTCTTCATCTTTTGCAGCACCATGGCGCTGATTTCCTGCGGCGTGTAGAGTCTGCCTTCGATGTTGACGCGCGGCGTGTTGTTGTCACCACGGTCTACCTGATAAGGCACGCGGCTGATCTCCTTCTGCACCTGGTCGTAGGTCTCGCCCATGAAGCGCTTGATGGAGAAAATGGTGTTCTTCGGGTTTGTGATAGCCTGACGCTTGGCGGGGTCGCCCACTTTGCGCTCACCGTCTTTCATGAAAGCGACGATGGACGGAGTGGTACGCTTGCCTTCGCTGTTGGCAATCACGACGGGCTCGTTGCCCTCGAAAACGGAAACACATGAGTTGGTGGTTCCTAAGTCAATTCCAATAATCTTTCCCATAATTGTATTGTTTTTATTGTTAATAATCCGAATCTTTTCTGTTTGTCAGTCTAGTTACGAACTGACACTCCTCTATAAGCAAACATTGTGCCAAAATGCCTTTCGCGCTCGCGCGTTCCTTATTAAATATTAAAAGAAAGGCATTTCTTTGGCCGTTTACGTCAGAAACGCTACCTTTGCCGACATAAATACTGCCAAAATGACATCAAAACATATTCCATACCTGACGCGTCTGTACTCTTTGGCACTCGTTATCATTCTGTTTGGAGTTCTTACCGCTTGCAGCGATCTCTCGCGTGAACAGCGCCGTGTGCGTAAGGCGGCGGAGCGTTGTTACGCATATTTGCAAGATGGGAAGTTTGAAAAATTTGTTGGTGAAATAGCTTATGCCGACTCTATGTCAGATGATTATCGTGCTCAAATGATCGACTTAGTGCACGAGTTTTCTGCTACCGAGGAAATGTGCCATGGTAAACTCATCAATGTTGAAGCGGTAGGAGATACCATCATCGGTACGACGGCCCAAGTCTACCTGCAAATACAATATGCAGATAGTACCTCTGAGGAAATAGGTCTGCCCATGGTGAAAGTGGACGGCAAATGGAAGATGCAGTAGAGGTAAGTAAGTTTTTTTGTTCTTGAGTTCTTAAGTTTTTGAGTTCTTAAGTTCTTCAGTTTTTAGTTCTTCAGTTTTGGAGTTCTTGATATAAGGTCTCAAGTATACCTTCTAATGTCACTTCATTACTTCCCCGCTTTTCAGTTTATAAAACTCCACAGCTCCCAGCAAGAAGCAACCGAGACCATAGTCCTCGAAATCTGGTTTGCGATCATAGGTTACTGGCTGTGCTGAAGCGGGCTCTTTGCCAGTTCCTTGCACATACCCAAGGAAACCATTCGGGTGCACGCTCTTCTGCATAGCTTGCCATGCTTGATGACAGGCAGGAAGGTAGCTTTCTTCGCTGAGCAGCCCGGAGCGGATGCCCCAACTCATGCCATAGAGAAAGAGGGATGTCCCAGTGAGTTCGGGACCGCCGTAGTTGGTGGGGCAGAGCAAACTAACATTCCAAAAACCGTCATTACGCTGGCATTGAAGAAGAGCACGGCTCATCAGTTGGAAGTCTTTCTGTAATTGCAGATAATGTAGACGCGTCTGTTTGCTCATAGGCTTGCTTGACAAATCGTCCATCACACGTACAAGGGTAGCATAAGCCCATCCACACCCGCGACTCCAATAACAATGGTTGCCGTCAGGTTCGAGATAGGGGGGGACATAATGCTTGTCGCGCCACCAGAGGCCTTCATTCTCGTTGAAGAGTCCGCCCGCGAGTGTATCGCGTGTCCAGGTGTACATTTTCATGGCATGATTGATATAGCGCTCATCGCCGGTGATCCGGTACATTTTGCTATATACGGGCATGGCCATTTGGATGGCATCCACCCACGTCCACCAGCGGTTATGGGTGCTCATTTGAAAATGAAGGTTGGCGCGTACGTGTGTGATCATCCGTTCGTCGCCTGTCATCATGTAGCGGTCGAGATAAGTCTGTTGGCAACACTGGTTGTCGGCATTCGTAGCTTGATCGCCTCTGCGTGCCTGCCACCCATGGAAATCAGCCCAGTAATCGGTATAATGGATGAAATTTGTATCGGGGTGTATGGTATAAAGTGCCATCAGTCCTTCATAGTATACCCCGCGGGTCCAGAGATTACTGGAGCGTTCGCGCTTAACAAAGGTGGGCTTGGTGGGGTCTGGATAGTGCCGCATGAAATAGGCATTAGCCCGCAGTGCTACAGCCAGGATGGAGTCAGGAACGATCATAGGAACCCTTTCCGCGGCGTGCATTGTAAGGGTAATGAGGACTGTGAGGAGCGTAAAGAGCTTTTTTTTCATGAGAAGAGGTGAAGAAAAGGGTTCTATGATAGGGCAAAAATAGACATTTTATTGCAAACTAAAAACTTTTCATTGCAAAAAAGGTATTTTCCGGACATTATTTCTTATATTTGTGGCGATTATGAAACAGGTCGGTCTCATACTGCTGTTGTGGATTGGGTTGCTAAACGCCCCTTTGGCAGCCCAAGATCATGTGTGGCCCGACGGAGAACCAATCAGCGCTTGGTTCTCTGATACGACGCGCTTGGAACCGGCAAGACTGGGCAAACGCTATGTTGTCACAGATTATGGTGTGAGCACGGATTCCACCTTGTTGCAAACCATCCTTTTGCAGAAGGTCATTGATCGCGCGTCGGATGCGGGCGGTGGTGTGATCGTCATTCCGCGCGGTACTTTTTTGAGTGGTGCTCTATTCTTTAAGAAAGGCACCCGTTTGCACCTCGAGGAAGGGGCCCGGCTGAAAGGAATTGATGCCATTAAATACTATCCTTTGGTAGATTCCCGTATCGAAGGGCAGAACCGGAAATATTTTGCTGCTTTGGTGAATGTTATGGGGGTTGATGGATTTAGTATTACGGGCACAGGCACTATTGATGGCAACGGTTTACGCTTCTGGGAGGAATTCTGGATACGTCGTCGTTTTAATCCCGATTGCACTAATCTCGAGGCACTTCGACCGCGGTTGGTGTATATGTCTGACTGCAAGGATGTTCAGGTGCAGGACGTACATCTTATCAACAGTGGCTTTTGGACGAACCATCTCTATCGTTGCGAACGGGTGAAATATATCGGATGTACCATCTACGCTCCTCATGAACCAGCCGATGCCAAAGCGCCAAGCAGTGATGCCTTGGACCTTGATGTCTGTCGCGATGTACTGGTGCACGGTTGTCATATCAGTGTCAACGATGATGCAGTAGTCATCAAGGGCGGAAAAGGCACCTGGGCCGATCAGAAGAAAGAGAACGGACCTTCATCGAACATAATCATCCAGCGCTGCCACTATGGCTTTGTGCACGGTTGCCTGACTTTGGGCAGCGAGAGCCTGCATGATTGGAACATCATTCTGCGCGATTGCCAGATTGATAATGCGGCACGCGTACTATGGTTGAAGATGCGCCCGGATACTCCACAGCATTATGAAAAGATTCGCGTGGAACGTCTGTCCGGCTCTTGTGGTAGCGTACTTACCATACGCCCTTGGACGCAATTTTATCATGCAGAGGAACGCGCTGACATGCCCCTCTCGCAGTGTCATGATATCATCTTGCGCGACCTGCGTTTGCAGTGTCATAACTTCTTTGATGTCGGCGTTTCAGACAAATATCGTCTCCATCACTTCACCTTTGAGAACCTATATATTCAGGACCGTGCCAATAATTTCTGCCCATCCCTCATCGAGGATGTCACTGTTCGTAATGTTCACATCGACCCCGTCCCTTCAACTCCCGTTTCTTCCACGATGCACCAACCCACCTCTTCCTACGGTGAAAAGAAGTCAAAAGGGCAGAGAGCGTCTTTTCCAGGTACCCGATGGTGGTGGTTGGGCTCTGCTGTCGATGAAGAGAATCTGCGGTGGAACCTCCGCGAATATGCCAGCCGTGGAATTGGCGCCGTGGAAATCACACCAATTTATGGGGTGAAAGGTAACCACGTAAACAATATTCCTTTCCTCTCAGAACGATGGATGGAGATGTTGCGTGTTTGCATGGACGAAGGTCGCAAGGTGGGTATTCAGGTGGATATGAACTGTGGCACGGGTTGGCCTTTCGGTGGCCCGGAGGTACCTCTGAGTGAGGCGGCTTGCAAGTTGGTGATTGTTGATTCTGTAGTGACTGCCGATGTTGCAGATACGATTCGACTTCAACCACCTGTGCGTGAAAGAGCCTATTCCCAACTGGCCGTGCAGCGTACATTCCCCACCGGCAGAGTTGGCCTGCGCCGTGTGATTGCACTTTTCAGCAGCCGTACGCTTCAAAAGGTAAAACGTGCTGCTCCCGGGGGCAAAGGTTGGGTGATAGACCACTTCGATTCTACTGCCGTGGCGCATTATCTGATGCGTTTTGACAAGGCATTTGCAGACACCCGCACCCCTTGGCCTCATACCTTTTTCAATGATAGTTACGAAGTCTATGGGGCCGACTGGACACCTCGCCTGTTAGAGGAATTCTCCCTACGGCGAGGTTATCGACTCGAGGACCGACTGCCGGAATTCGTGGACGGAGTTCCTGAGGTCGTGGCAGACTATCGCGAGACACTCTCTGACCTCTTACTCAAGCATTTCACGCAACAGTGGGCAGCCTGGGCTCACAGCCACGGAGTGCAGGTGCGCAATCAGGCTCATGGTTCCCCCGCCAACCTCATCGACCTCTATGCCGCCGTAGATATCCCCGAGATTGAGGGCTTCGGCCTCACGGACTTTGGCATCAAAGGCTTGCGTACCGATCCGGGACAGACACGGCCTAACTATTCCGATCTATCTATGCTGAAATATGCATCGTCGGCTGCACATATAACAGGTAAACCACTGACGAGTGCCGAGACTTTTACATGGCTCACAGAGCATTTTCGCACCAGTCTTTCTCAGATGAAGCCTGATTTGGACCTTATGTTCTGTGCCGGCGTCAATTGCATATATTTTCATGGAACTTGCTATTCTCCCCAAGACGACGCCTGGCCGGGTTGGCGCTTTTACGCCTCTGTTGACATGTCTCCAAACAACACCATCTGGCGTGATGTACCCTTTTTTACAGCATATGTAGAGCGGTGCCAGCGTCTGTTGCAGTGGGGTATTCCTGACAATGATTTTCTCGTTTATCTGCCTGTTCATGACATGTGGCGTCATGATACCGGCCATCGGCTGATGCAGTTTGACATCCATTCAATGAGCAAGCGAGCGCCGGAGTTTATTCATACAATACTTTCCCTCGATTCCTTGGGCTTTGACTGCGACTACATTAGCGATCGTTTTCTTCTTTCCACCCAAGTTGTAGGAAAGCAGCTGCAAACTGCGGCAGGAATGCATTACAAGGGATTGGTGATTCCAGGCAACTGTTTGATGCCAGAAACCGTAGAAGCGCAGATTGCTCAGTTTGAAGCTGCCGGCGTGCCTGTCATTCGCGAAGTGAAGGCCGAAACACTTGCCATGGCGGCTGTGCCGGAGAACCTGAAAGTGGGATGTGGATTAAATATGATTCGGCGTCGCAACGGGACAGGGTATCACTATTTTATCGCTAACCTTACACCTTACGATGTGGATAGCCTCGTACACCTGGCCGTGCCAATGGAAGAGGCCCGATGGTTTGATCCGCTCACCAATACTTGGGAGCAAGCTGAACAGACAGCTCAAGGGCTTCACGTGATGCTGCGTTCGGGACAGTCACTCTTTTTACAGACTTTCGACGAGAAACCTACAACAACGCCTTCACATCCCGTAACTGATGAACCGCTGATTGTGTCCTCGCGTCCCAAGTTATCCGTCTCTTCTGAAGGCAATGCGTCCCATTCCACTATTGTTGTCGACCTTACCCATCAGAGGTGGAACCTTACTTTCCACGAGGAATGCACGCCAATCATCGACAAAGTCTATTCTCTTCCGTCTCTCTTGTCTTGGGAGAAGCTGGATGCTCAGACGAGCGTACTTATGGGAACAGGTTCTTATTCTACCTCTTTTAAACTCTCTGCACGACAAGTCAAGGACCATCACCGTTGGCTTATTGATTTAGGAGATGTGCGCGAGAGTGCACGCGTCTTTGTCAACGATTCCTGCATCGGTTGCGCATGGAGTGTCCCCTATGTTCTTGAGATACCTGCAGCCCTTTTGCAACACGGACGTAACAGCCTTCGCATCGAAGTCACCAATCTTCCCGCTAATCGTATTGCAGAATTGGACCGTCAAGGTGTTCCTTGGCGTAAGTTCGAGGAAATCAATGTGGTAGATATCCACTATCGTCCTTCTAAATATGATCAATGGGAATCAGTACCCTCGGGCTTGAACGGTAAAGTACTCATTGTGGGGAAACAAGTGTTGAATTGATCGTTTAGGTGTTCCTGTTCTTTCATTTGCGTTTGCCACAGATGGTTTATAGTCCTTCATCGTGCGAGGGCAGTACTGCCGGTTGTTCGTTGATGAAGACTTCGTCTAAGCGGATGTCGTGCGTTTTTCCTTGTAGAATATTGCCTTTCGCAACGTGATTAAAGCGACATTGCTGTACGTTGATATCATAGACACATGTGTCCTCTTCCAAACCAACTATCATCACACCATAATTAGAACGTCCACACTTCACGTTTGTGACATTCACGTTACGTACCACAGGCAGGAAACCGCGGCAACACACTTCGTGCGGTTCGTAGTTAAGGTTAATCTTCACTACAGCCTCGCGGCACTGCCCCACGCGGATATCCCTCATGTTGATATTTTCGATAATGCCTCCCCTGCACGAATTTGTTTTGATGCGCAGGACGCGGTCCAAGTGAGGTGAATCCATCTGGCAATCATGGGCAAAAATATTGCGGCATCCTCCACTGATCTCCGAACCGATCACCACGCCGCCGTGTCCGTTGCGCATCTCGCAGCGTCGTACGATGATGTTCTGGGAGGGCATGCCTCTTGTGCGTCCGTCGCGGTTGCGTCCGCTCTTGATCGCGATGCAATCGTCGCCCGTATTGAAATAGCAATCCTCGATCAGTACACGGTCGCATGATTCCGGGTCACAACCATCGCCATTGGGTCCCTCGTTAATCATTTTCACTCTTCGGATGGTGATATCGGTGGACATAAGCGGGTGAATCACCCAGAAAGGGGAACGCAGCAGGGTTACGTCTTCAATCAGCACCCGCTGACATTGGTTGAAATTTACCAACTGAGGGCGCATGCCGTCTTGTTTCGTGAACATCCTTTCCGCTGAGCGTTTGCCTTGTTCGTCAGTCATCGGTATGCCGTCCTCACCTGCCATTAGCAAGCGGGCACGCCCTCCGTTGCGCTGACTCACCATCCCCTCCTTCCATCCGTATTTCGCGCTGCCGCACCACGGCCACCATGTCTCCTTCGTACCCCCTCCATCAATAAATCCTTTGCCAGTAATGGCGATATCCGTAGCGTTGTAGGCATAGATGCATGGCTGCAAGTTGTAGCACTGCAATCCTTCCCAACATGTGGGTACGATAGGGTAGAGGTCCGGTTCGAAAGCAAACTCCAGCACTGCGCCTTCCTCAACGACCAAATTGACATGGGACTTCAGAGTGAGTGCCCCTGTCAGGAAGTGCTTTCCTGCGGGTATCACCACCTTTCCGCCTCCCTGTTTTGAACAGTAATCGATGACTTGTTGTATTGCTTTCTGGTTCTTGGCTGCCGGATATGTCGTCTTGGCACCATGTCGCGTAATCACATATACTTCATCTATGAATTGTGGAGCTTCGATGCTTTGTTCTATCTGTCGGTACAGTTCCTCGTCCCAATCTCTGGCGCACAATGCCAGCGACACCACATGGCATAGTCCCCAAAAAACAAAAAGAGTTTTTCTCATCGTGCTGTTATCTGATGTTAAGGCTGCAAATATAATCATTAAAAACTGGATATTTAGTTATTTCTTTCCCCATACCCTTTCCAAAGTAATCTTCTTGGCTTCCCTTGCACTCAATTGCCGACTCCAAGATACACGTCTATGTGTGTCTGCACCTTCGCCGGTATTGTCATATTCCATGTAACGGGCAGTCTTTTCGCGGTTCTTCTTCCATGGGTGCCAACCTTCAGGACGAATGTGCTTACCCATTTCGCAGTGCATGAAGAGGGTGCTGCCATAATCTCTCCACGGACGGCCCAAATAGACTCTCTCCACGCCATTGGCTGCAATCAGACGGCAGTGGTTGAAGATGTAACCGAAAGGTTCGGTGGCGGGTGTGGAGGCAGCTGTGATATAAGAGTTTGAAAGACTTTCTATCGTACATTCTTCAAACCATGATGTGGAGCCTCCGAAGATGAAATCGGTAGTGCCGCAGATATAGCAACGCTCAAAATAGAGGCGTGTGTGGGGCATGCCCGTGTAAATGGTGTCCTGATGTCCTATGAAGCGGCAATTTATGAATCTCAGCTGGTCTCCCTCTGTGTGAAGGGCTACTGCCTGACCCAACAGCTCGGCATTGTTTTGTACGGTCAGGTTCTTCAGTGTGATATTATTTCCCTCTATCTTGAGGGTGTAGGTACGAAAAGTACCCATGGGCATACCGGTTTCGGCTCGGGGAAGATTAGCGTGATCGTCGAAGGTAATGATCGTACTGTCCCGACTCTCCCCGCATATTTCGATATGCTGCAGCCATTGGGGAATAATGAGTTTCTCCTTGTATATACCGTTTCTCACATAGATTACTTTTCGGTAGTCCATGAAAGCTCGGCACACTTCGATGGCTTCTGAGACGCTTCGGAATTGTCCGCCTCCCTGGGCATCTACAACAATGGTGTCAGGGTTGTCGAAAAGTGCCGTGGGAACAGACTTTTTCGGAGCTGCGATATGGTTTCCTATGCGGTAAGCTTTCAACACAGGAACGGCTTCGCATAAGGCATCGGCCAGCAGACGGGCCACGATGGTGGCACCATATTTATTATAATGGGTGTTGTCCTGCTTCCCGTTTGGCTCACTTGGATGCTCTCCTGGACGGAACCACATGTGAAGACGTTTCGATCCTTCACGGCCTAAGCTTTGCTCAAGATCGTGGGTGATTCGGTTCGCATCGATAAAGGGCACATGAAGATGTTCGGCTACCTGTTGAGGTGCTACCCGATAGAGACCATGGGTATCGGTAAGCGTGTCACCAGACTCTGCAAATTGGCGTCTGACTACTGCATTCATCAAAATAGGGATACCGCCGCGCTCCCGTGCCTCGTTGACAAACCGTTCAAGGTTGGCATCGAAGGTGCTACCTGGCTCCGTATGGCGGTCAGCCTTGGGCTTTTCGTCGTTATGTCCAAACTGGATAATAACATAATCCCCTGGACGCAGTTTCTCTACCACTTTTTCCCATCGCCCTTCACGAATGAAAGAGAGCGAGGAGCGACCGTTGACGGCATGATTGTCAACGCGGATGTGAGCTGTATCAAAGCAGTCTTGCAACATCATACCCCAACCGCGCTCTTGTCTGTCGCCCGTGGTGTCTTTGTTGGCCATGGTGGAATCGCCTATCATGAAAATGGTGGTGTAGGGCGGGGGAGTAGC
>JAILCU010000025.1 GCA_024690405.1 Bacteroidales bacterium | reverse complement strand
TAGCTATGAGGAAAGACCTATATAGGTATAGGGAGAAAACTATAAGGGTCCTAGCAAAAGTATGATAGAGCAAAAGTATGGTCAGGGCGAAAGTCAGAAACAATCAAGCAGGTATAGGATATAAAATGTGTGGCTTCCAGTATAAGGTCGCTCAGCCTCACACGTCAGGTCGCACAGCCTCAAACGACGGGTCGCTCAGCCTCATGCGACAGGTCGTTCAGCGTCACGCGACAGGTCGCTCAGCCTCACACGTATGGACGTGCTTGCATTGGTTGATGCTGCTTGAAAAGGCTGAATCACCACCCGAAGAACCATCACTATTTGGCCCATGGGGGCTTACTCTTTGAAAAACAAATCCGAAATGACGGTTTATCGGCACTTCGGATACGTTATTGAGGGCATTTAGATTTTTACCGGACAGCAATAATTTCAGGGAGTTCTCGGACCTCCCACATGCTCTTATCCTACCAACGTCAAATCATGTTCAGACGCCAGCTTTTTCAGATTGAGAATGGCGTACCGCATACGGCCGAGTGCTGTGTTGATACTGCAATGAGTAATCTTGGCGATTTCCTTAAATGGGAGGTTGTCGTAGATGCGCAACCGCACAACCACTTGTTGCGGTTTAGGCAGAAGTCCTATCATCTCCTCTATTTCACGTAGTGTCTGCTCGTTATGTAATTTCTCTTCAATATTATCAACGAGCATATTTGTTTCATTGAGAATGCGCGACCGTTCCGCATCGTTGGGGATCTCCACTATGGGTTTGCTATGGCGCACGGAATCGATAACGAGATTACGCGCGATGCGCATAATCCAGGCTTGAAATTTGCCGGTCTCTGTGTATCGGTGGGAACGGATACTGGTGATTGCTTTATAAAACGTCTCTTGAAAGATATCGTTCGCTAAGTCCTCATCATGGATAATGGCGAGGATATATTTGAATAATACCTGTTGATGACGCTCAAGAAGAATGTCGAAAGCTATGTCATTACCATCTTCATAGAGCTGGACGAGGCGATCGTCAGTCTCATTTCTTAATTCTTGCATTACAATCCAAGTTGTTGGTGAGGAGTAATGTTTTATCGATAGGCAATGACCGTTTTGATGGATAATTTTGATACAAAAAAGGTTGAAAAAGGTACATTTTTGTTCCTTTCGGCAACAAAGTAACGTCTTTTTTCTGAACAATCCAAACTTTTTATCACTTTTTTACACTTCAATGAGTCGCGCGCCTTCTAAATGTGCTCCGCGGAGAAAGTCGGTGGCGTTCATTCGACGTTTTCCAGCAACTTGCAGCTCGGTAAAACGCAGATAGCCGTCGGTCAGGCGAACATACAACCCTGCTTGATGGCGGCTTTCGCAGACGAGCAGGGCGCCCGGCACGTTCTGGGATGTCTGTTTTGTGGCTTCGTTCAGGCTGTTGGCCTCTTCGGCATTGACTTTCTCAGCGAAAAAAATCTTCAGAGGAGTCTCCTTGCCATCAGCGGTGCGTAGCATCGTCCAGGCCGTTGGGTAGGGGGAGAGGCCGCGAATGAAGTTGTAGGCTGATGTTACGGTATGTTCGTGCCAACGTATCTGTGTGTTCTCTTTGAAGAGCTTCGGCGCAGGGCAGGTGGCTGTCATTAGGTTCCCGTCAGTTTCGCGGGAAGCTATTGCGATCAGCTCGTCCTGTGAGATCGTCTCCACATGACCATGGGCGAGATCGTCAATGGTGCGACGGACAAGATCTGCGCCGAGATACATCAGTTTGTCATGCACGTCGCCTGCCGTATCGGTCTCGGCAATTGGCACAGCCACGCGGTGGATGATGCGTCCGGTGTCAATATCGTGGTCAAGGAAGAACGTAGTAATACCGGTTTCTTTTTCGCCGTTGATCACTGCCCAGTTGATAGGCGCGGCACCTCGGTACTTCGGCAGTAGGGCTGCATGGAGGTTAAACGTTCCCATGGGGGGCATCGCCCAAACTACTTCCGGTAGCATACGGAAAGCCACTACCACCTGCACGTCAGCCTTATACTCGCGCAACGTCTGCAAGAATCCTTCATTCTTCAGTTTCTCCGGTTGCAGCACGGGAATCCCATGAGCCACAGCATATTGTTTTACGGGTGACGCTTGCAGTGTTTCGTGGTGTCGTCCAACAGCCTTGTCGGGCATAGTCACTACCGCCACTACCTCATATCCGTTTTCCACTAATGCCTTCAAGGATTCCACCGCGAAGTCAGGTGTACCCATAAAAACGATTCGTAGGGAAGACTCTCCCCGCTCCCTCCCTGTTAGGGAGGGAGCGGTTACTGTTTTTGTGGATGTATTTTTTTCTGAAGAAATCATTTTAGATATTTGTTGGTGAACTGATATTTTGTTGGTAAACTGACGATTAATAATAGGTTTAAGCCTAAATCATTTACTTAAAATAGGCTTCTATTTGCAATAGTACGTTTTCTGTGTCGTAGAGGACCTCTTCATTGGTGAATCTCATCACGTGAAACCCCATTTGCTCTAAATCTCGTTCGCGAGCCATATCATCATCTTTTTGCTGTCGCTCAGCATGATAGCCACCGTCCACTTCAATGGCAAGTCCTTCACGTTGCGAGACAAAATCCACGATGTAATCACCGATAATATGTTGTCTGTTAAAGCGTACACCTACGTCCACTTCATGTAGTTTTTCCCACAAAACAGATTCAGCCAGTGTCATTTGTTGCCTGTTTTCCCGTGCAAATGCTTTCAATCGCATATATCTGTCAGGTGATGCCGTTCTATAATCCATATCTTTCCTAACCAAATTATCTGTCCCACAACTTCCGTCTTCATTTTGCTCCCTCCCTTGAGGGAGGGGGGAGAGTCTGGAGAGTGATCACTCTTCTGATAGGTCGTGCACCATCGTTCGGTACAGCGCCATAACGTGGCTTCTGCGAATGAAGCCGACGAAGAGGCCTTCGGCATCAACGACTGGGAGGGTCCAGGCTTTAGTACGGTCAAAGTTGGCCATGACCAGGTCCATGGAATCGTTGGTAGTGAGGCGTGCTGCACAGGGTGACATGAGGTCACGGACATGTAGCTGGTGGTAGAGTTCAGTGCGGAACATTACGTGACGAACGCGGTCCAACACCAGCACGCTCAGCAGGCGTCCGGCATCGTCCACTACAGGGAAAATGTCACGCTCCGAAGAGGAGATATGTCGTACGATGGTGCCCAAGTCATCTTCGGGATGCAACTGCTCCTCGTAGCGCTCGATGACTGAATCCATGGACATCAGCGTGAGGATGGCGTGGTCCTTGTTGTGCGTCACCAACTCTCCTTTGCGTGCCAAACGCATGGTATAGATGCTATGGGGTTCAAAGATGATAATAGTCAGGTAGGCGGCCGTAGCCACAATCATCAGCGGAAGGAACAGACCGTAGCCACCGGTGAGCTCGGCAATGAGGAAGATACCCGTCAGAGGCGCATGCATCACGCCGCTCATCACTCCCGCCATTCCCAAAAGGGAAAAGTTATTCTCAGGTACCAGTATACGGTTGCCGGGGAGCCAGTTCCATAACGAGGCAAAAACGAAGCCCGCGACACATCCTAAGAAGAGGCTCGGAGCAAAGGTTCCGCCACAACCGCCACCGCTATTGGTCGCTGTGGTGGCAAAGACTTTGAACACGATGATACCGGCGAGGTAGAGCAGCAACAGATGTGGAGCGACATAGAAGAAAGAACCATTCATCACCTGATTCCAGTCGTCAGGCCCCTTACCATTGAGTAGCACGCGGATCATATCGTAGCCTTCACCATAGAGCGAGGGGAACAGGAAAATGAGGATGCTTAGTATAGGACTGGCAATGAGGAAGCGCTTCCACGGAGAGCCTAAACGGCGGAACTGGTCTTCCAACCAATTCATTACGCGCGTAAAATATAAGGAAATAAAGCCGCAAAAGATGCCCAACAAGACGTAGGCCGGCACGCGCTCTATGGCAAAGGCATTGACGAGATGGAATTCGAAGAGGTTGCCAGTTCCCGAAACGGCAAAGGTTACGGCAGCCGCTGTCACACACGATACCAGCAACGGCAACAGACTGCCCAACGTAAAGTCGAACATCAGCACCTCCAGCGTAAATACAAGTCCCGCAATGGGGGCCTTGAATATTCCCGAGACGGCTCCTGCCGCTCCGCATCCTACAAGAAGCATCACTTGTTTGGAATCTAAACGGAACAGCTGTCCTAAGTTACTTCCAATGGCTGAACCCGTCAGAACAATAGGCGCTTCGGCACCCACAGAACCGCCAAAACCGATCGTAATGCCCGAAGCCATGACGCTTGACCATGTGTTATGACCTTTGATGCGACTTTGTTTGCGTGCGATCGCATAGAGGATCTTGGTGATGCCATGTCCGATGTCGTCACGCACGATAAAACGTACAAATAGCCCTGTCAGCAAAATACCAATTACGGGATACACCAGATAGAGCCAGTTGGCACCTGTGATGGAGAACTGGTGCGTCAACAAATACTCAATTTGGTGAATAAGCCATTTCAATAATAATCCTGCTAATGCCGTGAGCACACCAATGACAAGGGCAAGCATCAGCATAAAATGCTTATCCTTGATGTACGCACTGCGCCAGCGGAGTAAATTCGGCAGAATATTCATAAGCGCCGCAAAGGTAAGGCTTTTCGGTGAAATGGCACAAGTTTTTGGCCGAAAAGTTCAAAATTTGGATAAAAGCTCCCCAACAGGGAAATCCAGCTGCTCGCTCAGGTGGAGTGCATCAGCCCTATTTGCGAATAATGCATACTTGCCCGTCGGGTTCAAGCTTTATGATGGACGAAGGTTCGTGATGCGAGGTGTCGCGCTGCCGCGAGGTGCAGATGTAATCCACGCCGGCTTTGATCTCGTCGGAGATGTCGGCAAAGGTCTGTGGAGAGGGTTCTCCGCTAATATTGGCAGAGGTGGAAACAATCGCCTTTTGGAAACGGTAGCAGAGTTGGTGGGAAAAGACCTCGGAGGTCACGCGCAGGCCTACACTGCCGTCCTCAGCCAGCAGGTTGGGAGCCAAACCCGTGGCGCCGGAGAGAATCACGGTCGTCGGTTTCGTCGCCAGCTCGATGATATCCCAAGCGACCTCAGGCACGTTGCGGACATAGCGTTGCAGGCGGCCCGGACTGTCCACCAGGCAGATGAGCGCCTTGGAGTCGGTGCGGCGTTTCAGTTCGAATACGCGGCGCACGGCATCCTCATTGGTCGCGTCGCAACCAATTCCCCAAATCGTATCAGTGGGGTAGAGGATGATTCCCCCTTTCTTCAGTACCTCTATCGCTGCCTGTACATCGGCATCTCTTTCTATACTCATAAGATATTTAATTCATAATTCATAATGCATGATTCACAATGCATGGTTCACAATTCACAATGCATGGTTCACAATTCACAATGCATGATTCACGATTCACAATGCATGATTCACGATTCACAATGCATGATTTTTCATTATTTATTATTCATTATTCAATAGCGAGCGCAAGCGTGCGCCGCGCGTGCGTTAAAACTCCGACGTGAAATGGAACCGTATGTGCTCAAAGTCCTGCTGGGCCATTTGCAGCACGTAGCCCGAGTCGGCGAGGAAGACGTCACGCCCTTCGCGGTCGCGCGCCATGTATTGGTACTTGCGCTTCTTGAACGCCTCCAACTGTTGTGCATCGTCGCTTTCTATCCAACATGCTTTGTGCAGACTTGCAGGCTCCCAACGGCATTTTGCTCCATATTCGTTCTCCAGACGATATTGGATGACTTCGAACTGCAACTGTCCGACCGTGCCGATGAGTTTGCGGCCGTTGAACTGGTTGATGAAAAGTTGTGCCACACCTTCGTCCATAAGTTGGTTGATGCCTTTCTCCAGTTGCTTCGTCTTCATTGGGTCTGCATTCTCGATGTATTTGAACATCTCGGGGGAGAAAGAGGGCAAGCCGCGGAAATGGAGTTGCTCGCCCTCAGTGAGCGTATCGCCAATCTTGAAGATGCCGTTGTCGGGCAGACCTACGATATCACCAGGCCAGGCTTCGTCGATGGTGGACTTGCGCTGTGCCATGAATTGCGTCGGAGAGGAAAAGCGCAGGGTCTTGCCCTGACGGACGTGCAGGTAAGGCGCGTTGCGGACGAACTTTCCTGAGCAGACCTTGCAGAACGCGATGCACGAGCGGTGGTTGGGGTCGATGTTGGCCGTTATCTTGAAGATGAACCCCGTGAACTTCGGCTCCTCGGGCTCCACTTCCCGTTCCTCGGCTTTCGTCGGACGCGGTGAGGGGGCAATCTCCACGAAGCAGTCAAGGAGTTCTTTCACACCGAAGTTGTTGAGGGCCGAACCGAAGAACACTGGCGCCACTTCGGCATCGAGATACGTCTGACGCTCAAATGCCGGATAGACGCCCTCGATGATTTCCAGGTCCTCGCGCAACTTCTCTGCATCTTCTGTGCCCACGTAGGCTTCCAGCGCATCGGAGTCGATGTCCACGCTCACCTTTTCCGTCACGCGCTGCTTGTCGGGCGTGAATAGGTTCAGGTTCTGCTCGTAGATGTTGTATACGCCCTTGAAGCGGGCACCTTGGTTGATAGGCCAGGAGAGCGGACGTACCTTGATTTGCAGCTCCTCTTCCAATTCGTCGAGGAGGTCGAAGGGATCTTTTCCCTCACGGTCCATTTTGTTGATGAACACGATCACGGGTGTCTTGCGCATGCGGCAGACCGTCATGAGTTTGCGCGTCTGCGCCTCCACGCCTTTGGCGCCATCCACCACGATGATAGCGGAGTCCACGGCGGTGAGTGTGCGGAAGGTGTCCTCGGCGAAGTCCTGGTGACCCGGGGTGTCGAGGATGTTCACTTTGTACGGTTCGCCGCCTTCCTCGGCACTGTAGTCAAACTCCATCACGGAGGTCGTCACCGAGATTCCGCGCTGCTTCTCGATATCCATCCAGTCGGAGGTGGCCGTCTTCTTGATTTTATTGTTCTTGACGGCCCCCGCCACTTGTATCTGTCCGCCGAAGAGCAGCAGCTTTTCGGTCAGCGTGGTCTTACCCGCGTCAGGGTGCGAGATAATAGCGAAGGTGCGCCTGCGCTCAATTTCTGCAATCATGTTTTATGGTTTACTTTTTTGTGATTAGTTGGTGAATGCACTCCGCAAGTGATTCTTCCCAATAAGGGATTTCAATGCTGAAGGTATCCTTGATCTTGCTTTTGTCCAGCACACTGTAGTGTGGACGTGCCGCAGGTGTTGGATATTCCGCCGAATGCAAAGGCCGAACGTGACAATCGGTAATGCCGGCAATCCTGTGAATGGCTTTAGTGAAGTCGTACCATGAGATAACACCTTCGTTGGAGAAATGGTAGATGCCCGGGTGGATGCCTTGGGTGATGGCTGCCATAATGGCTACGGCGAGGTCACGGGCATAGGTGGGTGTTCCTATTTGATCGAAAATGACGCCGAGTTCCGGTTTTTCGCCTCCAAGGCGGAGCATCGTCTTGACAAAGTTATTGCCAAAGGTGCTGTAGAGCCAGGCCGTACGAATGATCATGGCCGATGGATTGGCCTTTTGCACGGCTTTCTCGCCGGCCAGTTTTGTCGTTCCGTAAACCGAGTTGGGGCAGGTCGGCTGCTCCTCTGTGTAAGGGGTGTGTGCAGTTCCGTCGAAGACATAGTCGGTGGAGATCTGTATCATTTGCCCATCCCGTTGTTCTATCGCTGCAGCCAGAAAGCCGGGAGCGATAGCGTTGAGCCGGTGGGCCTGTTCGGCATCCCCTTCTGCACGATCCACTGCAGTGTAAGCGGCACAATTGACGATGACATCTGTCTTGTGAGACTGTACATATAACTCAACGGCTTCACGATTCGTGATGTCAAGGGGCGCAACAGGCCATAGCGAACCTTCCACCGCATGAACATCAGTGAAAAACCATTCGTAACGGTCGTACTTCAATGCCTGCAACTGCATTTCGTTGCCTAGTTGGCCACAGGCTCCCGTGACAAGAATCCTTTTTATTTCATGACTCATAATTATTCAAATAAGATATCTTTTCACCTTTAACCCTAAATCCTTCAACCTTCAATCTTTTAATTCCTTAACTCCTTGATTTCTTCCATGCCTCGGCGAGCAAGGCCAGAAGGTGTGAGATATGCGTTATGGCTACTTGCGTTTCATCGGAGATGGCTTTCTGCTGCACGCGTAAGAGCATCACGCCATATAAGGCCTCGAAACAAGATTCCAGCTCTGGCTGACCGGTATGACCAGACTTGGCACGCAACTCTACAATGAAGGGTAACGCTTTGTAATAAGCGGCTGAATAGAAAGGTTGCTTAGGATCGTCAAGGAGTTCGAGGTGGAGATCGGTGAGGAGATCAAGAGTGCCTTTGTTCATCTGCAGATGACCGTGCTCCGTCACACCCTCTTCGCGCATCATCGTGCAGAGGTCGGCGAACCACTGCACCTCCTCGCGGCGCTCCTCGTCGGAGAGTCCGAAGCGTGACACATATTCGTCGCGTAGCCGGTCAGCATCGCACCCAAAAGCACGCAGGGTGTCTTCGAGCTGCCACATATACAGCAAGTATTCTGCAATATTGCTATCCCGTAGTTGCTTGGCAATCTTCATGGTGTCCAAACTTTAATACAGGGTAAGCCCCAGAAGCGTTGAGAAAAGGCCTAAGAAGGAAACTACCATCACGACCATGCCGATGATACGGTTGATCATCCCGATGCGTTCCAGCTCGAAGGTCATTCGTAGCTTGTCAACGATATAGGTGAGGCCATACCACCACAGCATTGCTCCTAAAAAGATGGAGATATAACCTAAAATCTGATGGCCCAAATGTTCGGGCACCACAAAGGTGAAGCGCGCAAACAGCGCGATGAATAGGAAGATGATGAGTGGGTTGCTCACTGTTACCAAAAAGCCTGTCAGGCAGTTGTGTGCAAGAGTGCCTTTGTTATGCGACGAGGGGCGCAGTTGCGGCTTGGTGCGGAAGGTGTACAAACCAAAGAGAAACAACAGGACGCTACCCACAAGCTGCAGGATATACATCGTCTTGGGATTCTCGATGAATTCAATCACGAAACTCATGCCTACGCCCGTGACGATGGCGTATATAATATCGCTGATCGCGGCACCAAGTCCCGTGACAAGGCCATACCAACGCCCTTTGTTCAAGGTTCGCTGGATGCACAATACGCCTACCGGACCCATCGGAGCGCTGGCTACGATGCCTACGATGAGGCCCTTTACGGTCAGATCGAGTATGGTAATATTCTCAAACCACATGATTAGGACTGCAAAGTTCGCTTTTTTTTGTGATAATACGAAGAAAAAAGGAGATAAATACGAATCTGACCACTAAAATATGCATTTTTCTTGCCGAAAACTTCATTTAATTGTAAACTTTGTATATCTTTGGCGCTCAAATGAGGATGCTCATCACTTATAAAACTATTCATAACTATCATGGACAAGAAACCTTATGTCATTGGCCTCGACCTCGGAGGCACCAACTCTGTCTTTGGGATTGTAGATCAAAATGCCAATGTCGTTGCCACTACCAGTATCAAAACGGCTGGACATGGCGACATCAATCAATATGTTGACGACTGCGTAGAAGCTCTTCGCCCCATCATTGATCAGGTGGGGGGCATCGGTCAAATCCACGCCATGGGAATTGGAGCGCCCAACGGTAATTACTACAACGGCAGCATCGAGTTCGCTCCCAATCTGCCTTGGAAGGGCAAAATTCCTCTCGCCCAGATGTTTCACGAGCGCCTCGGTATTCCCGTACGTCTTACCAACGACGCCAATGCCGCCGCCATCGGCGAGATGCAGTACGGTGCAGCCAAGGGAATGCAGAATTTCATCATGATCACCCTCGGCACCGGTGTCGGTTCAGGAATTGTCGTCAACGGTCAACTTGTCTACGGTTGCGACGGCTTTGCCGGAGAATTGGGTCATGTTATCGTCGAACGCAATGGACGTCAGTGCGGATGCGGTCGAAAGGGATGTCTCGAGACTTACTGCTCCGCCACAGGCGTGGCACGCACTGCGCGCGAGATCATTGAGAAAACGGATAAACCCACCCTCCTGCGAGACATTCCTTTGGACAAGATAGAATCAAAGGATGTGGCTATCGCTGCAGGCAAGGGAGATGAGGTCGCCAAACAGATTTTTGAGGAGACCGGTCGCATCCTCGGCGAGGCTTGTGCCAACTTCACCGCTTTCAGCAGTCCCGAAGCTTTCATCTTCTTTGGAGGTCTCACCAAGGCCGGTGACCTTATCATGGATCCCATTAAACGTGCTTATGAAGCTACCGTCCTTAAGATTTTCAGCGGTAAAGCCAAGATGCTTGTCAGCGAGCTCGACGGTGCTGCAGCCGCCGTCCTTGGTGCCAGCGCACTCGGATGGGAAGTGAAATAAAAATCAAATCCAAGCCTCCGATGTCCTCGTATATCTTTTTAAGGGATGCGTTGAACGCCTAAGGGCAGAAGGGGCCTGTCTATAACTTATGAATACTCCAACAGATTATTTTTCCGCCTCCGACTACGGTGCCCTTATCGACCGTTTCCTCGACTATGTCAGTTATGACACCCAGTCCAGTGAAGAAGCAGAGGGTTGTCCCAGTACTCCCAAACAACTTGATTTCGCACGCCACCTGGCCGACTCCCTCGAGGAGATGGGCCTCGAGGACGTTGTGATGGACGAGCAGGGCTATATCTACGCTACGCTTCCTTCCAACGTCCCCGCCGACGTGCCCACCATCGGCTTCATCTCCCACTACGACACCAGTCCCGACTGTTCGGGCGCTGACATCCGTCCGCGCATTGTTCGCAACTATGATGGCGGAGATATCGTTCTTGATGCCGCCGAGGGTATTGTCTCCAGTCCGAAGATGTTCCCCGAGATGCTCGCACACGTCGGTGAGGACCTCATCGTTACCGACGGCCACACCCTCCTCGGTGCCGATGACAAGGCGGGCATTGCTGAGATTGTCGAAGCCATGGCCTTCCTTATGGCACATCCCGAGATTTCCCACGGACGCATCCGTGTCGCTTTCAACCCCGACGAGGAGATTGGTGCCGGCGCGCACCTCTTTGACGTCGAGAAGTTCGGGGCCGAGTGGGCTTATACCATGGACGGGTCTGAGGTTGGCGAACTTGAGTATGAAAATTTTAACGCCGCTGCCGCTACCATTCATATCAAGGGCTTGAATGTACATCCGGGCTATGCCAAGGACAAGATGCGTAATGCAGCTCTTATCGCTGCCGACTTCGTGCAGCAGATGCCGTCAGACGAGGTGCCTGAGCGCACCGAGGGCTACGAAGGCTTCTACCATCTCACCGGCATACGTGCCACCGTCGAGGAGGCCACTCTCAGTTATATCATCCGCGACCACGACCGCCAGCGCTTCGAGGAGCGCAAATCCTTTGTCGCGGACCTTGCTGCCGTCTTCGAGGAACGTTATGGCGAAGGTATTGTCACCGCTGACATCCGCGATCAGTATTACAATATGAAGCAGCAACTCGAGGGCAAGGAGCACATTATCGATATCGCGCGCCGCGCCATCCAGGAAGCCGGAATGGAGTGTCAGGTCAAGGCCATACGAGGTGGCACAGATGGTGCCCAACTCTCCTTCAAGGGACTTCCCTGTCCCAACATCTTTGCCGGAGGCCTCAATTTCCACGGACGTCACGAATTCGTGCCCATCCAGTCTATGCAGAAAGCCATGATGACCGTCGTCAACATCTGCCGTATCGTGGCGGAATAGTCAGCTGCGTCATTGTACCTTCCCATTCCCCTTATCCCGCAGGACAAGGGGTTTTTTGTTGCCACATGCCGTAAAGCCTCTTTCTTTTTACCCACTTTTAACGCTTCAGGATGAGCAAATTGTTAAAAACAAGGGCTAAAATGTTTCTTTTTTGACATTTTTCATTGCTATTAACAAAAAAAGAGTTAACTTTGCGCCGTCTTTTGGTATATTTGAGTGGGTATGAGAAAATATACACCTTATATATAATATAGGCAAATAAGCAAGAATGAGATAACAAGTATTATGTTTAATTAATGAGAGTATTTATGGAAAAAAGACTTTCGATGTTTCTGGCCAGTCTGTTCCTTTGCGTAGGAATGGCTGTGGCCCAGGTACAAGTGAAGGGTACTATCATCTCAGCAGATGATGGTCAACCGCTACCCGGCGCTTCCATTAAGGTGCTTGGTACTAAGACAGGAACCGTGACAGACATCAACGGTGACTTCGTCATCAGCGTTCCTAACAACGACACACGTCTGGAGATTTCTCACATGGGTATGCTCCCCCGCGTCGTGAAAGCCCGCAACGGCATGCGCATCTCCCTCGACACTGACAATCAGTTGCTGGACGAGGTGATGGTCATCGGTTACGGTACCACCAAGCGTTCGACCTTCACGGGTTCAGCCGTGGAAATCAAGAGCGAAGAGATTACAAACCACGTAGCAGCCACGGCTACGAGCGCGCTGGTAGGTAAGGTGGCAGGTATCCAGGCCACCGGCGTAGGTGCCGGTCCCGGCAGTGCCCCCACCATCCGCATCCGCGGTTTCGGTTCTTTCAATGCCGACGACACTCCTCTGTATGTGATTGACGGTGTGCCTATGGTGCAAGGTCTGGCAACTGTGAACCCCAACGATATCGAGAGCATGTCCGTACTGAAGGACGCCAGCGCTACGGCTATTTACGGTTCTCGCGGTGCCAACGGTGTGATCCTCATCACCACCAAGAAAGCCCGTGGCAAGCAGGATGCCGAAGTGACCTTCGATGCCAAGTGGGGTAGCAACTCCCGTTTGGTGCCTAACTACGACGTCATCACTGACCCCGCACAGTACTATGAGACACAGTATCGCAGCCTCTACAACTGGCGTACCATGAACCTGGGCGAGAGCGCCGCTGAGGCTTATGCCTTTGCCAATGCCAACATCTTCGACGGCAGCAACGGCGGTCTGGGTTACCAGGTCTACACCGTGCCCGAAGGACAGAACCTCATCGGTACCAACTTCCGCCTCAACCCCAATGCAACTCTGGGTTACAGCGACGGTGAGTACTACTACACTCCCGATAACTGGTACGACGAGACTTACCACAACAGCTTCCGTCAGGAGTACAACGCCAGCGTTAGCGGCGGCACCGACCGTCTGAGCTACTATGCAGGCGTAGGTTACCTGAACGACGCCGGCTTCGTCGACAACTCCAAGTACGAGCGCTACACGGGTCGTACGAACGTGGAATACCGCGCAAAGAAATGGTTGACGTTGAACACCAACATGAGTTTCACGCACGGCATCAGCGAGTCACCTTATTATACTACGACTTACGGTTCAAGCGGTAACCTGTTCTACATCACCAACAACATCGGTCCTATCTATCCTTTGTATGTCCGCAACGCCGACGGTTCACTCCGCAAGGAAAACGGCATCCAGATCTACGATAGCAACCAGACCAACTTCAGCCGTCCCGCCATCGTGGGCAACGCTGTCCGCGATAATGTTTATGACAAGAGCCGCGGTTACAGCGACGTCTTCAATGGTATGTGGAAGGCTACCATCACGCCCATCGAGGGCCTGAACATCAGCGCCCAGCTGGCTGCTCAGGACATCAACAGCCGTTCCAACGACCTCTACAGCCGCTTCGGTTCTGCCGCTGCTTACGACGGTTCCGCTTCCGCCAGCCATTCCCGCGCATTCGATATCAACCAGCAGTACATCGCCAACTACACCAAGACCATCGCCGACGTTCACAATATCGGTATCATGGTCGGTTATGAGCAGGAGAAACGTCTCAGCCAGTCCATCTCGGGCAGCAACGACCACCTCTTCAACCCGTACGTGGGTGAACTCAACAACGCTCTGGCTCACAAGAACGAGAGCGTAGGTTCGAGCACCGACCGCTTGATGCGTCAAGGTATCATCGGCCGTGTGAGTTACGACTACGGCGAGCGCTACTTCGTGGACGCAGACTTCCGTCGCGGTGCTTCCAGCATCTTCGCCCCCGACCACCGTTGGGGTAACTTCGGTGGCTTCGGTCTCGGTTGGCAGATCAACAAGGAGTCCTTCATGAAGGACATCGAATGGGTTGACCTGTTGAAGGCTAAGGTTAGTTTCGGTGCCAATGGTAACGATAACATGGGTTGGCATGCATACGCCGATACCTATGCTCCCTCTTACAACGAAGAGACCGGCGAATACAGCGTGGCTCTCTCCAGCAAGGGTAATGAAGAGCTCACCTGGGAGAAGAAGAAGATGTGGAACTTCGGTCTCGACTTCTCATTGTTCAAATATCGCCTGAACGGTACCCTCGAGGTTTACACCGGCCGCACCACCGACCTCCTCTACACCAAGTACCTCCCCCTCAGCTCCGGTATCAACGCACGCACTTATCCTGCCAACGTAGGTACCCTGCTCAACCGCGGTGTTGAATTCTCGCTCAATGGCGACATCATCCGCACCAAGGACATCAAGTGGAACATGAACGTGGCCCTGGGCCACAACCACAACGAGTTCCTCGAGCTCGATCCCGCCGACGAGGCAGCTGGCGGCATCAAGTACAGCAACAGCATCATCCGCGTGGGCGGTTCCGTTACTGAGGCCTACATGCTCGAATATGCCGGCACATACAACGGCTCATACACCGGCAATGACTTCGCCGTCAACAAGTGGGACTACAACTTCCAGGACGGTCAGGCCCTCTACTGGATGGACGAGGTACAGATGAAGGTCGTGCAGACCGAGAAACTCGACGACGCCGGCAATCCCGTCGTGGATGCTGATGGCAATGCGGTGATGGTCGATAAGGTTGACGCTAATGGCAACCCCGTCTATGAAGAGGTGCTCGACAAGAACGGCGACCCCGTGCTCACCGGCAAGCGTGTTGTGACTAACACGCAGGATAACGCCACCAAGTACGACCTTGGCGACATTCAGCCCAAGGTCATCGGCGGCTTCGGCACTACCTTCGAGGCCTTCGGATTCGACCTCAGCGCACAGTTCAGCTTCCAGCTCGGCGGCAAGACCTACGACGGTGCTTACCACCAGCTCATGCACAACGGCCGCAGCCAGGGGCAGGCCATGCACAAGGACCTGCTCGATGCTTGGAGTGCTGAGAACACCAGCAGCGATATCCCCCGTATGAGCTACGGCGATACCGAGGCTACCTCTCAGACCGCTTACAGCCGCTTCCGCACCAGCAGCAACGATCTCTCTCTTGACAACCTCGCTGTAGGTTATACCTTCCCCAAGTAGTGGATGAACAAACTCCAGGTGCGTAGCCTTCGCGTATGCTTCGCAGGTGGGAACCTCTT
>JAILCU010000017.1 GCA_024690405.1 Bacteroidales bacterium | reverse complement strand
TGGTGGACAGCTCATAGTACAGCGCCTCCAGCTCCTGCAAGGACATAGCCTCCACGGTACGTTCTATCTTGCGCAGCAGTTCCTCGCGCCGGTACTCGTCCGATTGGTTGTAACTTCCGAAATAATCCATAACTGAACTTTTGCAGGTAGGTAAATTCCTGTTTACCAAGTGTTTTATATCTGTCACGACTTTTTTATCAAGTCATCGAGCTTGCTTGGATCTTAAATCCCTTAAACCGCGAGCCCCGCTCGCCCCTTAAACCGTCGCGAAGCGACACCTTAAACCTCTTAAACCGCGAGCCCCGCTCGCACCTTAAACCGTCGCTCTGCGACACCTTAAACCCCTTAAACCGCGAGCCCCGCTCGCACCTTAAACCTGAGTTCAGTATATAATATAGAACGCGCACGCGTGTATGCGTTTCGCCACCATCGCCATTCATCCATCCTCTCTGCATCCGCCATGCCATCCCCCTATTCTCTCCCCCTAAAGCATATCGCCTTCCATGCTTTGCGTCTCTCCGACGGCACTCTTGTCCAGGGGCCGGTAGTCGTCACGCTCGATGCTTGCGATCACCTTGTCAGTTATCATCTCCTGTCGGGTGAAGAACCGTTTACACGATGGGTTGGCGGGCTTTTTGACACTCAAAAAAGAATAAAAATAGACCCTTGACCCAAATTTTCATTGAAAAAGTTTGCCGTTTGCAATAAAAGCACTACATTTGCTACCGCTTAACGCAAAAAAGGTCTTCTTACGACCTCTCATCATCAAACAAATCGACATGAAACAGACTATTCTTGTTACTGGAGGAACAGGTTTTATTGGTTCCCATACAACCGTTGAGTTACAGAATGCAGGCTACGACGTAGTGATCGTTGACAACCTTTCCAATTCACGTGCCGACGTCATCGACGGAATTGAAAAGATTACGGGCATACGTCCGGCTTTCGAACAGGTCGACCTTCGCGATTTCGACGCTACCGAAGCTGTGTTCAAGAAATATCCCAAGATTAGCGGTATCATCCATTTCGCCGCCAGCAAGGCCGTGGGTGAGAGCGTTGAGAAACCCTTGCTCTACTATCGCAACAACATCGTCTCGCTCATCAACCTGCTCGAGCTCATGCCCAAGTACGATGTCAAGGGCATCATTTTCTCCAGCAGCTGCACCGTCTATGGTCAGCCCGACCAGCTCCCCGCCACAGAGGAAACGCCCATCAAAAAGGCCGAGAGTCCTTACGGCAACACCAAGCAGATTAATGAGGAGATTATCCAGGACACCGTCGCCAGCGGCTCTCCTATCAAAGCCATCCTCCTGCGCTACTTCAATCCTATCGGCTCTCATCCCACCGCGATCATCGGCGAGATGCCCAATGGAGTGCCCCAGAATCTCATCCCCTATCTCACCCAGACAGCTATCGGCATCCGCGAGAAACTCAGCGTCTTCGGCGACGACTACGATACGCCTGACGGCAGCTGCATACGCGACTATATCTACGTCGTCGATCTGGCCAAGGCACATGTCTGCGCCATGACGCGTATCATGGAGGATAAGACCGACGAGCCCGTCGAGGTTTACAACATCGGCACTGGCAAGGGCACCAGCGTTCTTGAGCTCATTCATGGATTCGAGAAAGCCACCGGCGTCAAGCTCAACTACCAGATTGTCGGACGCCGAGCAGGCGATATCGAGAAGGTGTGGGGCAATGTTGACAAAGCCAACCGAGTTCTCGGATGGAAAGCCGATACGCCACTCGAGGACGTTCTGGCCAGCGCTTGGAAATGGCAGCTGGCATTGCGCGAAAGAGGCGTGATGTAATCTTCTGCTTTCATGATTTACCCGCAGACCGGTGACTCAAGCGGGAACATATTCCCCTTTCACCGATTTTGTGGTTTTTCCCACTATGCATTAGGGCTGTCTTGGCCATTCGCAAGAATAATACGTGAAGTACTGACTTGTTACAGTGGCCCTGACCGGGGTAATCCTCCCCAAAATTTCCGTTCCTCCCCAATGCCTGTCTGAAATGCATAATGTCGTGTTTTATTTTGTGTTTGTGTTGTGCAGTCCTGAGACGTGAGTTTCGGGACTGCTTCATTCTTTTTAACGACTTTTTACGTCTGAGATTTGGCAGGCTCGAAGAAAAGCCGTAAATTTGTACGCTTTTAAGGGGCTTAAATCGTCACTTTGCCAAAAAAGGCACTAAATTTGCCCGCTGACGCCTTTAATGGTTTTTGTGAGATGGAAAAGGTTTTACAATCCTACCATAGGGGCTTCTAAAGAAATCAACTATCAATTCCGACGGCATTCAGGTGTCGTCCAGTACCCATAAAACATGCAAGATTCAGAAGACAGAATTATCAAAGTGGACATCGAGCGCGAAATGCGTTCCTCTTTCCTCGACTACTCCATGTCCGTCATCGTGGCTCGCGCGCTGCCGGATGCTCGCGATGGCTTCAAACCCGTCCATCGCCGCATCCTTTATGGCATGCGCGTAGACGGCAACACCCACGACCACGATTATCGCAAATGCGCACGCACAGTCGGTAACGTCCTCGGTCACTACCATCCTCACGGAGACTCCAGCGTCTATTTCGCCATGGTGCGCCTGGCACAGGAGTGGAATATGCGCTATACGCTGGTCGATGGCCAGGGTAACTTCGGTAGTGTTGACGGCGACTCGCCGGCTGCTATGCGTTATACCGAGGCGCGCCTCTCGCTGATGGGAGAAGCCATGATGCAGGACCTTGAAAAGGACACCGTGGACATGGTTGATAACTTCGATGGCAAAGAGAAGGAGCCCAGCGTCATGCCCACGCTCATCCCCAACTTACTTGTCAACGGCGCTACGGGTATTGCCGTGGGGATGGCCACCAACATCCCGACGCATAACCTGGGCGAGGCTATCGATGCCAGCATCGCCTATATCGATAACCCCGACATCGATGTTGCCGGTCTCATGCAGTACATCCCTGCCCCCGACTTCCCCACTGGGGCCTTCATCTATGGCATGCAGGGCGTGCGCGACGCCTACGAGACCGGGCGCGGACGCATCGTCATGCGTGCCCGTGCCGAGATTGAGCCGGGCGACACCCACGACAAGATCGTCATCAGCGAGATTCCTTACGGCGTTAACAAAGCCGAACTCATCAAGAACATTGCCGATCTGGTTAACGAACACAAGATTGAGGGCATCAGCAATGCCAACGACGAGAGCGACCGCGAAGGAATGCGCATCGTCATCGATGTCAAGCGTGACTTCAATGCTAACGTCGTTCTCAACAAGCTGTTCAAAATGACGCAGCTGCAGACCTCTTTCTCTGTCAACAGCATAGCCCTCGTCGGTGGACGACCCAAGCTCATGACGCTCCGCGACATGATCCAGTGCTTCGTCGAACACCGCCATGATGTCGTCATCCGTCGCACCGAGTACGACAAGCGCAAGGCTGAGGAACGTGCCCACGTCCTCGAGGGACTCATCATCGCCAGCGACAATATTGATGAGGTAGTGCATATTATAAAGGAGAGCCGTTCGCCCGAACAGGCACGTCAGCGCCTCGAAGAACGTTTCAGCCTCGATGAAGTGCAGTCCAAGGCCATCGTCGATATGCGCCTCTCTCAGCTCACTGGTCTCCAGCAGGAGAAACTTCATGCCGAGTACGAGGAGCTGATGAAGAAAATCGAATACTACAATCAGATCCTTACCGATGAAGCCCTGTGCTGGAAAGTCATCAAGGATGAGCTCATCGAGGTCAAGCAGCGCTTCGGCGACCCGCGCCGCTCGGAGATTGTCTACTCCAGCGAGGAATTCAATCCCGAGGACTTCTATGCCGACGACGAAATCGTCATCACCATCAGTCACATGGGCTACATCAAGCGCACGCCTCTCGCCGAGTTCCGTGCTCAGGGCCGCGGTGGTGTGGGCTCCAAGGGCTCTTCCACCCGCGATGCCGACTTCATCGAGTATATCTACCGTGCCACGATGCACAACACCATGCTCTTCTTCACCCGGAAGGGCCGCTGCTACTGGCTTAAGGCCTACGATATCCCCGAGGGCAACAAGGCTTCCAAGGGACGCGCCATACAGAACCTGCTCAACATCGAGTCGGACGATGCCGTCAATGCCTGCCTCTATGTCAGGAAACTCAACGACGCGGAATTCACCGCCTCGCACAATATCGTTTTCTGCACACAGGAGGGTATTATCAAGAAGACCTCCCTCGCCAACTACAGCCGGCCGCGTGCCAATGGCGTCATCGCCATCAATATCAATGAGGGCGACCGCGTGGTGGATGTAGCCCTCAGCAATGGAGACAATGAGATCATTATCGCCAGCAAGTTCGGTCGCGCCGTGCGCTTCAACGAGACTGCTGTCCGAACCATGGGACGCGCTTCCACCGGCGTTCGCGGCATCACCCTCGAGGGCGAGGGCAACGAGGTCGTAGGCATGGTCGTCATCGACAAACCCGAGGAAGAGAGCGTGCTGGTTGTCAGCGAGAAAGGTTACGGCAAACGTTCCGACGTCAACGACTACCGCATCACCAACCGTGGCGGCAAGGGCGTCAAGACGCTCGAGGTCACCGATAAGACCGGCATGCTCATGGCCATCAAGAGCGTCACTAACGACGAAGACCTCATGATCATCAACAAGAGCGGCATCACCATCCGCCTCCATCTCGAGAACATCAAGATCCAGGGCCGCGCCACTCAGGGCGTCAAACTCATCGAACTCCAGAAGCGCAACGACAAGATTGCCAACGTATGCATTGTGCCGCAGGAGGACGATGAGGAAGAACTGCCCGAAGAGGCCCGCGCCACTGACATCCCCGAACCCACTGAGCTCTCCGACGGTCAGACACTCACCCTCGACCGCGACGACGTCGAGCCCGGGGAATAAACCTTTCAACCCTCGCCCTGTCTGAATCGTAAGACGGGACGAGGGTTACACATTAAGTACCGAAACATAACAAATCTAAAAAACTAAACCGTAAACGTAAGATGAAAAAGATTTTCTTTGTATTAGCCCTTTTCTCAGTGGCCTCTTCCGCTACTGCACAGGACAAGATCGTCCGCAAGGCACGCACCCTCAAAGAGGAAGTTCAGAACCTGATGGCCAAACAGGACCGTAACGAAAAGGAAACTGCGCAGATGCACGAGAAACTCGCGCAGTGCATGGACATGGTCGTTCCCACTCTCACCAGCCCAGAAACCAAGAAGGAACTGGCCAACGCATGGGATGTCAAGGCACAGCTTCATGCCTACACCTTCTCTCCCTTGCTCGACCAGGTCATCGCCAAGCAGCCTACCGACACCGCCAAGCTGGCCGAGAACATCTACGCCTGCCTCGACGCTATGGAAGAGTGCTACAAGGCCACACAGGCCCTTGGTCTCAAAGGCGACAAGGACCCCTACACGATGCCCAACAAGCTCCGCGTGGTGCAGTTCCGTCCCTATGTCGCTTACTGCGGACAGATGTTCTTCACCAACCAGCAGCACGCCAAGGCTGTTGATGCCTTCAAGCGTTGGATGTCCTACCCCGACACCTACACCATCCTCGGTGCCGACGCAGAGCAGCTTAGAGCTGACGAGACCACCGCGCAGATGGCCTACTTCACCTGCCTTGCCTCTTACTTCGCCAAGGACTACAAAACGTTGATGCAATACATGCCACAGGCTCGTCAGTACACCCAGGAAAAGGAGCAGGTCAACCAGCTCTATCTCACGGCCATCATCGAACAGGGCGATACCGCTGCATGGCTCAAAGCCGCGCAGGAAGTGATCCTCGAGGATCCCGACAACAACGATGCTACGGCCCAAAACGTTCTTGCCTACTATTTCAACAAGGGTGATTTCGCTACTGCCAACAGCTTCGTCGACAACCTCCTCTCCGTGGATGCCACCAGCAAGCTCGCCAACTATGCCAAGGGTCTCGTCTTCATGAACGACCACAAGTACATGGATGCCGTCACCTATTTCGATAAAGCCATTGAAGCCGATCCCGCCTACTCCGACGCCTACTTCAATGCCGGTGTATGCTACAGCAACCACGGTTACGACCTCAACGAGAAACTCAGCGGCAAGCAGATGACTACGGCCCAGTACAACGCCGCAGTCAAACCCGTCCGTGAAGCTTACCGTCAGGCTGAACCTTACTTCCTCAAAGTGAAGGAACTCGAACCCGACAACTCCGACAAATGGGCTGGCCGTCTCGCCACCGTCTACTACATCCTCGAGAACAAGGCCAAACAGAAGGAATACGAGAAACTGGCAGGTTATTGATCCTCATCCCCCCTTATTTAACAAAAGCTACGGACGACCCCATCCGTAGCTTTTTTTTGTAGGGTAGACGCCCGTCACATCGTCGTTCATTTGCATCCCATTCTTCATTTGCCTAAAATCCGCAACTAATAATGATGCTGACAAATTTTGCAGTTCTCTTCTCCATCTGACGATAGTCTTGCCAGTACCGACATGATTATGCATGGGTCATGCCCAGTATTGAAATCGTAGCTGCGTCCTGTCTCAGATACGTAGGTCGTGTTGGCTGTGCTTAGCTCAGAAATACCTCTCAGAATAGTTCTTCAACACAATCACCGCCGCAGAAATACACGCTCAACAGTGAACCGACAATCTCGCTGTATTGATACCCGAAGGAGGGGCAGCGCAGGCCCAGCTCCTTGTCAATGACAGAACCCACATATCGGGAAAATATTTCTCTTACGTGAAATATTCCACAGAAAGGGGTAAGTTTTTCAGATTTTATGCTTATCTTTGCCATGTCATGGATGATTTTACTTGTCTGGAATAGCAGCACTAAGGTAAGTGAAAATTCTGACATGGCAAAATCCTGGGCCGCTCGGCTTCGCCGCTTCGCTTGTCGAAGAACTTTTTGTTGCTCAGGAACTTATAAAAAATGTTTAACTAAAGTGCTGCGGAATTTAGGTAATAAAGATTTCAATTACTCCTATGATGCCAATCGCGTATATTATCGTGATTCATTAATGCTTGGAGTAGATGTCGCCTCCTTCATTTGTGGCTATGATTATGTTGACTCTATTTCATTCGCTATCAACCCGACATTTTCCTTGACGCAGTTTTTCGAGTCAGGGATTGGG
>JAILCU010000015.1 GCA_024690405.1 Bacteroidales bacterium | reverse complement strand
GAGAATCCCATTGTCTCCCATACGCGCTTGCCCGTGCGGTCGTAGAGGTAGTACTGTGGGATTCCTCCGCCTTTGGATGGCCAAGGCAATTGCCGCCATAAGGCTGAGGGTATGCGGTAGTGCAAACCGGGAATATTCAGGATCATCGGATTCCACTCGTTCAGAGGGCTGCTCTCGTCAGTGATGTAAATGAATACGATATCTTTTCCCTTCAGCTGCTTCTTCAACGGTTCCATGGTGTTTATGCCCTTGCAGCAGGGACCGCACCAAGTGGCCCAAAGGTCGAAGAAGACAGCCTTGCCGGGATGCTGGGCGACGATGTACTCCAACAACTCGCTGCCTGGCACGTCGGGCGTGGGCATGATACGTTCCTTAGCCTCACGTTCCAGACGTTCTACGAGGACGCGGGTACTGTCGTTAAAAGCGCGGAGCACGGGCTGGAAATAGGGATGGGCGGTCTGCAGCACGCTATCCGTCTGCACTCGTGCCTGTTTCATCTCGCCCGCGATGGCTTGTGCGTGGGCAAGGGCTTTCGTCATCTCGTATACCTCGCCGTGATCAAGGCCGTTGGCTTCGAGATAATCCACGAGGTGCGACTGGAGGGGCAGATAGAAGGAACGGCCGTCGCGGAAAAGGAGCAGATCGTGGGCGTGCGGGTCTTCCAAGGTGTAGGTGGCCTTCAGCTTGTCTATTGCTTCCTCGGGGTTGCCGTTGTACATTTTCTTGCCGATCACCCTCGCATAGTCGTGCCGCCCGTTCACGTAGGCATAATCCACCCACAGCGAGAGGAATTCCTTCTGCCGACGGGTGTAGTCGCTGCGGCGCATCAGGCTCTGTCGCAGGCTGTCAAGGTTTTGCCACCACTGTTCACTCCACTCCGCAAAGGTCTGTCCTTCGGCGTAAACGGGCACCTCCGGCATATAAGCATAGTTGTAGAATCCCTGGTTTTCCAACAGCGCTTGATTAAGGTCGCCGAGGGTGCCGCCCAGCCGATAGTAGCTGTGTGCGTCGGGCTTGCCGGCGCCGAAGTTCTGTTCACGTGCCACGCAGGCCGTTCCATCCACTTCGAGCGTCAGCGTCTCGCCCGGAATCAGGATCATCGGGAAGTAGGTGCTCAACCCGCTGGGGTCAATCTGGGCAAGCCCGTTCCAACAGGTGAACCACGGGCATATTGCCGTATAGGCAGGGTGACAGTAAATTAAGGTAGAGTCGAGGTACTGACTTCGGCTGTCATAATTGCCCGTGATGATGTCGCGGCTGGGATCGCCGACATAGTAAATGTTACCTCCTCCGTGCACGGTAACGGTGGCCGTTGCCTCACCGTGTTTCAGGGTCAGCGGCTTCAGTGGTTCGCCATCATCTGCTCGCGGCTGATAAGGAGGTAGGAGGGACGGGTAGAGCTGATTGTCCAGCCTTACGCCGCGAACTCGCCACGAGAGATCCTTATCACCCTCCGCATAGTCGAAGGTTTTGGCTCCTTTGGGCAACGGGTCGAAATAGAGGACGAGTAGGTCCTGCCGCGCATTTTGGGCATATTCCTTGCCCAGTTCAAATGCCTCGTCCGCCATCACATCTAATCCCTCGTGTGTGATGATGCGCCCACGCTGGTAAGCAAAAGTCTGTCCGTTACACTCCAGCCGTGCCCCCGTCATGCTCCATGCCCGACGATGAGCGCAATCCATACGGAAATGCACAATAGTCGATTTCTTCGTAAGCACCACTTTAATCGGACACAGATCGCTGGCTGTAGAAACGAATGCCGGGCGGTCAAGCACCTTATCCTTTGCCTGCGCCGACATCGTCAGCAGCATGGCACACAGAATAGTCAATAGCTTTTTCATTTTCGAATCTTTTTTAGGATTTCGCAAAGGTACTGCCTTCTCTTCAATGTACCATTTTAATGGGTTGGCAAGTTGTTGGCATTTGCTTTGGGTCACATAAAAAGAGTTTGCAAATAGTTTGCAAACCCTCTTTAACTTGTTTATAATGAAAGGATGAACTCATCCCATTCTTTCCCACTCCCTTCCTTACCGAACACCTTCTTGTAGAGCCGCTTTCGGATGGAACTGATGGTGCTCTTGTCCTTGCAGAGCACATCGGCCATCTCTTTTGGCGTGGTGCGGATCTTGGTGAGGAGGCAGACCTGATACTCCGTTGGCGAGAGGTTATAAAGTCCGTAGAGGCTGCTGATGAAACGGGGATAGATGGCTTTCAGGTGCTGCTCCAGTTCTTTCCATTCATCAGGCTTGATGTTATCGCCCGCCTCAATTCGTCGGCGCAATGCCAGATAATAGTCCGACTGGAAGAAAGCGGCTTCCACCTGTTTCATCGCATCGGCTACCAAGGCCGGGCGCAGCGTGTGTTCCTCTTCAATCTCTGCCAGCTTACGCTCCACCTCGCGCTTGCGTTTCCGCAACTGCCACACATACACCGCAACCCCAGCCGCCACGAGGCACATACCAACAATAATATATAGGAACACGCGGTTCTTTGCCTTCAGCTTACGTTCGGTGGTGGACAGTACGAAATGCTTCACTGGCGAATTCCCATCATTGGGGTGCTGCCTCACCAGTTCGCGGATCTCTTCCATGCGTTCCTCCGTCATCGTGGACGAACGAACCATCAGCTCTTTGTAACCCTCGAAAGTGGTGATGAAGGTGGTGTCATCCACCCACTCGAAGGGCATCACACGGTCACGCTCCATGTAGAGCGAGTCGTTGAGATGATACCGCCCCATTTCGTGGGCAATAATCATCATCTCGTCGCCCACGGCATGTAGCTGTACGCTGTAGTAGGTGCTGTCGGCATCGAAAATCTTGCAGCGAGTGTAGCCGGTGTAGATGGATTCTGCCACCCTGCCGTCGGGTGCCGTCTCACTCTTCATCACCCACGCGCCAAAGACCGAGCGCTCCTTATCATCAGAGCCTCCTTCATTCGTGGTGTTCTGTGTATGTCCTTCAAGAGAAATGAAAGCGAGGATAACGGATAGTATGATCTTCTTCATCCTTATATTTGTTTTTGGAACAGATTTGAGATGGCATAGAGCGGTAGAATCTGAATGCGGCGGACGGTATCATCAGCCTTTTTATCACAACTCTCTAACAGAGCGAAGTTCTCCAGTGAACAACGGATGGCGTCTGTCAGATGCTTGTTATGCATGAACAGGTGCAGACTCTTCATCTTGCCGCTCGTGCCGGATTTGCACTCTATGGGCAGTACTTTCATATCACGGGCGATGATGTAATCAACCTCCGAACGAGTG
>JAILCU010000010.1 GCA_024690405.1 Bacteroidales bacterium | reverse complement strand
CTCGAGGCTATCGAGATGGCTCACCGTCACGGCTACACCACCGTCACCAGCCACCGCTCTGGCGAGACTGAGGACGCTACCATCGCCGACATCGCCGTAGCAACCAACAGCGGTCAGATCAAGACTGGTTCTATGAGCCGCACCGACCGTATGGCTAAGTACAACCAACTCATCCGCATCGAGGAGGAACTCGGCGACGTAGCTGCTTATGCTTACAATCGTCTGAAGTAAATCAGCCTGTCAACTGACAGATCCAAGGCGGGATGATCATCCAAGATCATCCCGCCTTTCTTTTTTCCGTAGAACCACTTCCGTCTATTTTTGTTTTTCTCTTGTCCAACCATCGCCAGAACACAAAAAATCAGGTGCAAACATGTGGCTTGCACCTGATTGAAATAGTATTGGTTATACAGGGGGATCTTTGGAACGGTCCTTATTTGGTCATCGAATAGACCACATCCATGATCTTATGCCCGATTTCATCGGCCGCCTCCATGGTGGCAGCCTCGGAATAGACGCGGATGATGGGCTCGGTGTTGCTCTTGCGCAGGTGGACCCAACGGTCGGGGAAGTCAATCTTGACACCATCGATGTCGTTGACCTCTTCGTCCTTGTAGAGTTCCTTGACCTTGGCGAGGATGGCATCAACGTCGGTGTCGGGGGTGAGGTCGATGCGGTTCTTGGCGATGCAATAGGGAGGATAGGTGGCACGGAGTTCGCTGGTCTTGCAGCCCTTCTTGGCCAGGTAGGTGAGGATGAGGGCGATGCCGACGAGGGCGTCGCGGCCATAGTGTGCAGCGGGATAGATCACGCCGCCGTTGCCTTCGCCACCGATGACGGCGTTGGTGTCCTTCATCTTCGTGACAACATTCACCTCGCCGACGGCAGCGGCATTGTATTCACACCCATATTTACGCGTAACATCGCGCAAGGCACGGGTGGAACTGAGGTTGGAAACGGTATTGCCGGGAGTGTGCTGCAGGATATAGTCGGCCACGGTGACGAGGGTGTACTCCTCGCCATACATCGTGCCGTCCTCGCAGAAGAGCGCCAAGCGGTCAACATCGGGGTCGACAACGAAAGCGATGTCGAAACCGCCCTGCTGCATCAGCGCCTTGATGTCGCCGAGATTCTTCTCCAACGGCTCGGGGTTGTGCTGGAAATCGCCGGTGGGTTCGCCGTAGAGACATTTGACCGTCTTCACGCCGAGTTGCTCCAGGAGTTTGGGCAGGATGACGCCGCCCACGGAGTTGACGGTGTCGAGTGCGACACGGAAGTTCGCCTTGCGGATGGCATCGACATCAACGAGGGCGAGGTCCTTGACAAGATCGATATGCTTCTGGTCGTAGGTGTCGTCCTCGCGATAGTGACCGAGGTGGTCGACATCGGCATATTCGAAATCCTCGGCCGCAGCAATGCGCAGCACTTCAGCCCCCTCGGCCGCATTGAGGAACTCGCCGAGGCTGTTGAGCAGCTTCAAGGCATTCCACTGACGGGGGTTGTGACTGGCCGTGAGGATGATGCCGCCGCAGGCTCCCTCCTTGACGACGGCAATCTCGGTGGTCGGCGTAGTGGCCAGCCCGATGTTGACAACATCGAAGCCCATGCCCATGAGCGTGCCGCAAACGACATTCTTGACCATCTCGCCAGAGATGCGAGCGTCGCGACCCACCACAATCTTGTTGGACGTGACCTTGGTCGTCTGACGAATCAATGTCGCATAGGCCGAAACGAATTTAACAATATCCAGCGG
The DNA here is from genome assembly GCA_024690405.1 of Bacteroidales bacterium. Lineage (GTDB taxonomy): Bacteria > Bacteroidota > Bacteroidia > Bacteroidales > Bacteroidaceae > Physcousia. The sequence goes on along the minus strand of JAILCU010000010.1, from coordinate 11,474 downwards.
GTTCAAGGTGTCACCTGCGCGGCCACCGATGGTGCCACGGATGCCTGAGATGGATTTAATAAGCGTCATAGTGATCTGATTTTTATTCGTTTTATGATGTCTTTCGGGTGCAAAGATAAGAATAATTTGAGCGAGAAGAGATAAAGACACGCTAAAAAATGTTGGATGATGAAAAAAACACGGTCGTTTTTGATGGTTTGCGTGTGGAAAAGACTATCTTTGTACCCTGAAAGTATGACAACAGCAAAATGAAACCCCTCAAAAGACTTTTTTTCACCTTATCTATTTTATTATATGCAAGCACTTGTGCCGTAGCACAAACGAAGACCTCCGCCGCCATGCCCACGACCGTGGAAGGTTGGGCCGACCGTCTGGCGCGCTTCGGCAACGCCATCCCGCAGGAGAAGGTGTTCGTACACATGGACAACACTTGCTATTTCCTCGGCGACACCATCTGGTACAAAGCCTACACCCGACGCACCGACCAGGATGTGCCGTCGAACGTCAGCCGCGTACTCTACGCCGAACTCTACAATCAGGACGGTTATCTCGTAGAACGCCAGATCCTGAGGATGCAGCACGGCGAAGGTCACGGCAACTTTGTACTGACCGACACCCTCTACGGCGGTTTCTATGAGTTGCGGGCCTACACGCGCTGGCAACTGAACTGGGGCCAAACGCAGCACCCACACACGAAGTATGCCGAGGAGTGGTTCTTCAACCGCGCGATGGCACGCGAATACTACCGCGACTACGAAAAATTGTATAGCCGCGTTTTCCCCGTATACAGCAAGCCCAAGACTCCGGGCGAATACACCCACGACATGACCATACGCCCCCTGCGACGCGTGTATAAGGAAAACGACAAGACTGAGCTCATGCTCAACTGCTACCCCGAGGGCGGACAACTCGTCGCAGGCGTTGCGTGCCGGATGGCTTTCGAAGTCACGACGATGGAAGGCGAATGGCAGGAAGGCACACTGACGCTGCTCAACGCCGACGGCGCCACCGTAGCTGAAGCACCGGCAGTGAACCGCGGACGCGGATTAGTGTGTTTCACGCCCGAAAAGAACGCCACCTACACCGCCCGCTTCACAACCAAGGACAACCGCAGCATTGACGTGAAGATCAAAGCCGCAGCCGCCGACGGCGTTGCGCTGAACGTGATACGACAAGATGATCAATGGCTGTTCACCGTCAACGCACAAGGCACACCTGCAGCACAACCGCTCGGCATGACGATCATGCACGAAGGCGTCACCACCCGTTTCTCCGCCATCCCCGCCGCCGCATCGACTTTCACCCTCATCGAACGCCTGAAGGAGGAGGGGTCGGGCGAAGGCACACTGGTGCCGGGCGTGAACCAAGTGACGGTCTTCGATGCCAACGGCCGCGTGTGGGCCGACCGTCTTTTCTTCGTGAGTGCTCCGCATCTGACTGAACCCACCCTGACCATCAGCGGGATGAAGAAACAATACGCACCCTATGAGGAAGTATCGCTGAAAGTGACGGCCCAGCCCGGGCTCGTTGTCCAGGCGGACCAAGAACAGAGGCCCTTGTTGTCAGTGGCCGTTCGCGACGCTTCCACCCAGGACTACCTCTACGACAGCGGCAATATCATGACTGAGATGCTGCTGGCGTCCGAGATCCGTGGCTTCGTACCGCAACCCGAATATTTCTTCGAGGCCGACGACGAAACACACCGCACCGCCCTCGACCTGCTGATGCTCACACAAGGTTGGCGGCGCTTCGACTGGCATGCCATGGCAACGCCCGGTGCCTTCGAACTTTTCCATCCCGCCGAGTACACGCCGGTATTGTCTGGTATCGTTCACAATTATACCGCCCACACCAAAGACGATGAGGTGCGCGACCAGGTGCTGGCCGAGCATCAGGCGTTCATGGAAGAAGACAACGGCACGCTGGAAGAACTGTGGGCCGCGGAAGAAGAGGCCCATGAGGCAGGCGGTAACGCCAACGAATCGGCCTACGACGAACTGCTCAGCAGCATGAGCAGTTTCCAGTCGACGCAGGGACAAAGCATCGACGGAATCGCCTCCTCACGCTTTCTGGCCGACGAAGGACGCCTCAAACGCGAGGTGCTGGTGCATGCCGAGTTCGTGCAACCCGGCGACCGCAACGGCATTGAAGGCGATGCTGTCACCACGAAAGGACGTTTCCGCATGCAGATTCCAGACTTCGAAGGCTACTGCCTGCTGTTCCTCGGCGCCAGCGACACCACAAAATGGAAGAAAGACGAACGCCACATGTGGGTCGACATGAACGAAGAGAACTACCCCGAATACTACGTCCGACTGAGTTTCCCCTACCCCCGCTTTGTCAAGCCCTACGGCTTTTACCATACCAACTATCCCGCTGCACCCGAAGGCAGCGTACAGACCTTCGACTTCCAGCCTGACGACGGCACGATGATGAATACCGTCACCGTACGTGCCCGCCGTCGCGGACTGCGCGCCTTTGACGCCTCGAAACCGGCCTTCGTCCTCGATGCTATGGAGGCCTTCAACCAGGTGGTCGATGCTGGGCTGAGCGTAGCTTGGTATCAGGGTTACAAGAACTTTGTGATAAACGTGGCACGCACGTACATCGGCGACATGAACATGGAACGCAACTACCGCATCGACTACCGTTTCAATGCACGCGACGACTCGTACTACCACACGCCTGGCATTCTGAATGCCTACAACAACCTCTATAATTTAGATAAGGTGTATGTCTACACCGACTATTCGCCACGCCGCGAAGGAAGCACCGCTTTCGACCAGGACAACCAACCCTCGGTGTCGGTGGATCTGCGGCGACCGGCCGACGAGGGCATGCGCGTCACCTACCGCGACCGCTACTATGCCCTGCAGGGTTTCAATGTCGCCGACGACTTCTACCAGCCCGACTACCGCCGGCATCCGCTGCCCGATGGTGAAAAGGACTACCGCCGCACACTCTACTGGAATCCCGCGCTGCAGCTCGACGGCAACGGTGCTGCCGACATCTCCTTCTTCACTGGCAGCCGACCTGCCATACTTTCTGTAGAGGCAAACGGACAGACTGCCGACGGCATTCTACTCACAGGTCAGAAGGATCCTGGAAAAGAATAAATGTGGGGACCCGCACAGAGGCCGGCCTCTTCTCGTACACCACAACACCGCCCTGAACGAAAACTCTTAACGCTAAACAATATGAACCCTTAAACGATGATCTAACCCTATGGAACAGAAACTCTTATCCATTGTCGACCAGTTCGCCGTCAGCGGAGTGGTGACCGAAATCAAACCCCTCGGCGAGGGCCTCATCAACGACACCTTGCTGGTGAAAACCGCACAGGCCGAAGCACCTGACTACGTCCTGCAACGTATCAACACCAATGTTTTCCCCGATGTGGACATGCTCATGAACAACATTCGGACTGTAACAGGACACATCCGTCAGAAACTGCAGTCCCGGGGCGAGACCGACATCGACCGCAAGGTACTCTCTTTCGTGCCCCTGAAAGCCGATCATGAGAAGTTGTATACCATCGTGGACGGTGAGCCATGGCGACTGATGGTGTTCATCAACGATGCCATCACCAAACAGGCCGTAAACCCCGAATCCAGCGAAGCAGCCGGCGAGGCATTCGGCGATTTCCAGGCGATGTTGGCAGACATCCCCGTGTCTTTAGGCGAGACCATCAAGGACTTCCATAACATGGAATTTCGCCTGCAACAGCTGAAGGAGGTCATTGCCAAAGATCCTGCCGGACGCGTAGCCTCGGTACAACCCATCATCAACGAACTGCTCAGCTATGCCGAAGAGATGACGTTCGCTGAACGCCTCGGCCGAGAAGGCAAACTGCCCAAACGCATCTGTCACTGCGACACGAAGGTCAACAACATGATGTTCGATAAGAACGACCGCGTGCTCTGCGTGATCGACCTCGATACGGTCATGCCGAACTTCATCTTCTCTGACTACGGCGACTTCCTGCGCACCGCCGCCAATTTCACCGCCGAAGACGACCCCGACCTGTCAAAGGTTGGTTTCAACATGGAGATCTTCAAGGCGTTCACACGTGGTTACCTGCGTTCTGCCAATGCTTTCCTCACTCCCCTCGAGAAGGAACTGCTTCCCTACGCCGCCACGCTATTCCCCTACATGCAAGCCGTCCGCTTCCTTTGGGACTACATCAGCGGAGACAAATATTGGAAATGCCGCTACCCCGAGCACAACCTCGACCGTGTCCGCAACCAACTCGCCCTCTTCAAGAGCGCCTATGCCCTAAAGCCCGAGATGGCAGCGTTCGTGAAAAGTTGCGAGTGAGGGAAGTGAGTTTGTAAGTTCTTGAGTTCTAGAGCATATAGAGCGTATAGAGCGTATAGAGCATATAGAACGTATAAAGCGTATAGATAATCTAGAAGAATCCAGTTCCCCCATCAAACAAAATGATGAAGAACAGCCATCGACTGTTCTTCATCATTTTCTTATCTATCTAAAATCTCCTGGAAACTGCAGCCCTTCCCCTTGGGGGAGATGGAGGGGGCTTGGGGGGCCTTTAAAGAACGGCCTCGGCCAGCGCCTCCAGCTGTGCCACATCGGCATCCTTCATCCGACCGCGCAGCGTGACAACTGGCTCGACGATTTCCACCTGCTTCATACCTTCGAGCATGGGGCGCATAGTCTTGGCGGCACTCGGTGCCCACGAACCGTTCTCCACGAGTCCGACACGGCGGCGCTGGTAGGTCTTGATTTCAAGGTGATGCAGGAAGTCATACATGGGTGGGAAGACACCGGCATCGTAACTCGAAGCCATGCAAATCATCCGACTATAACGGAAAGCCTCGGAGACGGCCTCGGCCAGATCGCCGCGACAGAGGTCCACGACAGAAACGTTTGAACAACCCTTGGCCTTCAAGATCTCCGCCATGCGTTCGGCGGCCACCGCCGTATTACCATGAATGCTGGCATGAACGACCAGCACGCCCTCGGTCTCGACGTCGTAGGCGCTCCATGTGGTGTACAGTCGCAGGGCTTCAGCCATCTTCTCGCCTTCGAGCACGGGGCCGTGCAACGGCAGGATGCGCTGGATATCGAGCGCTGCTGCTTTCTTCAGGAGCGTGCTGACCGGTGTGCCGTACTTACCACAGATATTAAAATAGTAACGGCGAGCCTCACGCGCCCAATCATCCTCGTCGGCGGTATAGACGCCAAACTTGCCGAATCCATCAGCCGAGAAGAGTGCTTTGTCAACATCGTCGTAGGTAGCCATCACCTCAGGCCAATGCACCATGGGGGCCATCACAAAGTGCAGCGTATGACGACCCAGCGAAAGGGTATCGCCCTCCTTTACAGCTAACGCACGGACCTCGATATCGCAGTTCTCAAAATACTGGGGCATCATCTGCTTGGCCTTGGCAGAGCACACCACCTGCATCTCTGGATACAGGGAACAAACCTCACCAATACCGCTGGCATGATCGGGTTCCAGGTGATGCACAATAAGGTAATCGGGCTTGCGACCGTCCAATGCCTCAGCGAGATGCTGTTTCCACTGTTCCATTGTCTGACGGTCGCTGGTATCCATAACGGCTACCTTCTCGTCCAAAATAACATAAGAATTGTAGCACATACCCTCGGGCGTGTGATACTGATTCTCGAAGAGATGCTGATTGGGGTCGTCGACGCCAATGTACTTGATATCAGGGGTTATATTCATAGATAAATTACGTTTTTAAAATCTACATTTTGGCCGTTCTCCTTACGATACGGCGGCGCAAAGGTAATCAATTTTTCGATGAACGCCTTGCTTTTTGTCATTAAAAAGCGGTTTTTTGGTTATTTTGTAATAAATAGGGGAACAAGAAAACTAAATTATCGTTATCTTTGCGCGCAACACATTAAAATAGAATCTGCGTGAGATGAAGTTATTCAGGAAACAGTTTCTCGTCTTGTTTGTTCTCTTGTTGAGTCTTCCCGTCGTGCTAAGCGCTGAGGAGGTCAGTGAGCAAGAGGCTGCAGTTGTGGCAAGACAGTTCCTGAGTCAGCGCGGAAGGCAGATTGGCGCACAGCGTCCATTGCGCATCGCTGTGAGGGGAAGGCGGGCACCTATGGCCAGCGCCACCCATGAGAACAGTCCCTATTACATCTTCAATGTCAGTGGCAACGATGGCTTTGTCGTGGTGAGCGGCGACGACCGCACCCCAGCTATCCTGGGTTATGCCGACGAAGGAGCCATCGCCGAGGCGAGTATGCCTGAGGCCCTGCAAGCGCTGCTCGACGGCTATGCCGAGCAAATAGCATGGCTCGATGAGCATCCGCAGATGCGATTGGCAGCACAGACGACGGCCCGCAGTTCCATAGAACCCCTCATACAGACACAGTGGAACCAAGGTACGCCCTACAACAATCTGTGCCCCACGAGGACGGTTGGCAAGACCACGCAGCGCACGGTGACGGGTTGTGTGGCGACGTCGATGGCGCAAATCATGTATTACCATCAGCATCCCACTTCCACGACGACGACTATCCCAAGCTATACAACAAGAACGACGAAAATCGAGATGGACGAACTGGACGCCACGACCTTCGACTGGAATTCCATGGTGCTGAACTACAGCGGCACCACTTCTGATGATGCCCAAACGGCCGTAGCCACCCTGATGCTCTATTGCGGTACTGCCCTCCAGATGGATTACAACATCTCCAGCGCAGGAGGCTCTTCGGCCTATAACGTGAGTATCGCTGAAGCGCTGAAGCGCTATTTCGGCTACGACAACGGCGCCGAATATGTGCTCAGGAGCTGGTATAGCTATGAGGATTGGATTAACCTGCTCTACAATGAGCTGGCCGCCCGGCGGCCCGTGATTCTGGGCGGACAGTCGACAGGAGGAGGCCACTCGTTTGTCTGCGATGGCTACGAGTCCAACGACTACTTCCACATCAACTGGGGGTGGGGTGGCAGCAGCGACGGCTTCTTTCGTCTCTCTGCGCTCTCTCCCTATGAGCAGGGAATCGGTGGCAGTTCCTCTCTCGACGGCTTCAGCTACACGCAGGAAGCCATCATCGGATTGCAACCAGCCCAGGACGAAGCCTCGCCGCTCATGCGCCTCTCCTTGGAGGACTTCCAGTTTGGGTCGGGCGACAGCGATGCCACCAAGATCTTTGAACGCACCTCGACTGAAGAGGCTTTCACAGACATCCCTCTGTATCTTACTCTTTGGCATTACCAGTTCGACACGCAGACCTACGACTACGCCCTGCAGCTCACCGATGCAAATGGCACGGTGGTGGAAACGGAAGTCTTAGGCGAAAGTCAAGCATTCACTACGTTCAACCAACCGCTGAAGGTGACTACTTCGGAATGCTCGTTGGGCGCAGGCCTCGCGGATGGTACCTACTATCTCAAAGTGGTGTGTCGCACCACTGATAGTGACGATTATTACGACTGCTACGGTACTACGCCCTTCCAGATGACGGCCGTCATCAGCAACAACCAATTGACGCTCACGGCGCCCATCGTCAAGTGCGCCTACCCGACGTTGAACAGCATCACGGTCGATGGCAACCTGACGAAAGGTTACGAGCAGGAGGTGCTCGTAGAACTGACGGGAGGTTCGGCAGACTTCCGACAGAACCTCTTCCTCTATGTCAATGACACGAAAGTCATGGGCCGACAGGCCGACATCCCCGCTGGCGAGACCGTAACGGTGCATTTCTACTATACGCCCAGCACGGAAGGAACCAATACACTGAAAATTATGGCCGTATCCACCTCGTTGGGCACTGAGACCGTGACGATTGCCTCCAGCGATGCGACCAGCGAACTGACACTCTCGAGCGAAGCGACCATCGAGAACCAAAATGCCGACGGCGCGCTCTATGCCGACGCCTTGCGCCTTTCGCTCACCATGACCAATCCCTCATCGGAATATTCTTATGTGGGACAAATCAATTGCTCGCTACGCACATGGGTGCAAGAGGCCGACGAGTCATGGACCTTCACGGGCAACGTGCAGCGGCAGACGGTGACCATTGATAAGAACAGTTCGACTGTTGTCAACTTTGCCTTTGACGGACTCGAACGTGGGGCTTACTACAGCGCTCGTGTTACCTATAAGAATGCGGCCCAGAGCAGCGGCCTTCTCGATGCCGTACATGTGGGCTATGATGGTACTCACGGCTCGCTCCAGACAGCAGACGGCTACTTCCTGGGAATGGCCGACGGCATCACGACGCCCTATCCCGCGACCACGAGCATAGATGCAGGCACTGCAGCCTTTGTGGATTTGCGCCCTATGAGCGATGTGAGCGAGGTGGACATCACGACCAGCAGCAACCCCAACTGCCTCTATCTGCTGACCTCGTCGGCCTCCGTGCCTTCGGGGCTCAGCGGTTGCAATGTCGTCAGCGGCACCACTGCTGCCAGCATCAGCCTCACCGACGGCTACGACTTCTACACGCCCATCAGCTTCACGGCGACAAATATCGATTACGTTCGCACCTTCACCCTCCCAGCTGCAGGCACCAGTGGATGGAATACGCTTTATCTACCCTTCACGGTATCGAGCGTGACGGTGGATGACGGCAGTGTGGATGGCAAGACAATCGACTGGTTCCATAGCGACAGCGACACAGGCAAGAACTTCTGGCTGAAGACCCTCACGGGCGATGCGGAAGGTACGGTTTATTTCGACCACGCCGATGCCATCAATGCCTATACACCTTATATAATAGCCGTCCCGGGTGACACATGGGGCGACGAATGGCAACTGACAGGCAAGGCCATCACCTTCGCCGGCACAAATGCCAGCATCACCACTTCCACCTCGACGGCACTCAGTGGCGACAACTATAACTTCTATGGCACCACCTTGGCACAGGCCCTCAGCGATGCTTACGTGCTCGACGACACAGGTAGCACGTTCTTCCTGCAGACGGAGCCCAGCGTGAGCGCCTTCCGTGCCTGGTTTGAGGACGCCCAAATCAGTTCGCTCAACATGCCTGCACTGACCATTGCCACACAACCGGCCAATGGTATCGGAGCCGTTATTCCTGTTCAAGGAAAGAACGACGTCCACGACCTGCAAGGACGACGTCTGGGCACCTCCGACCTCCGTCTCTTGCCCAAGGGCATATACATCGTTGGAGGCAGAAAATATCTGATTCCATAAACGTAAGACTAAGAAGAGCCTATGCGAAAGAAATATGAGCATCCCCAAATCAAGCTTTTCTCCCTGACGACAGCGGAACGTTTGCTATCGGATAGTCAGACGACTGGTCCCACGGCAGGATACATGTCAGACCCCACGGTCTCTTCGGATTGTGATATGAAAGAAACCCACACAGCCGTGCAATCGGTGTGGGACGACGACTGGAGCAAATAGTATTTATGACAACAGAACGATATAAACTATAAATCTTCAACTCTAAAAAGAGTAATGGCAGAACAGTTAGACATCAAAGAGCTGGAGCAAGTGGTGGTCCGCTTCTCTGGCGACAGCGGCGACGGTATGCAGCTCGCCGGCAACATCTTCTCCACGGTATCGGCTACCGTGGGTAACAGTATCTCAACATTCCCCGATTATCCTGCAGATATCCGTGCCCCGCAGGGCTCCCTGACGGGCGTCTCTGGTTTCCAGGTGCACATCGGCGCTGGCAAGGTATATACCCCTGGCGACCAATGCGACGTGCTGGTGGCCATGAACGCTGCGGCCTTCAAGACGCAGTTGCGCTACGCCAAGCCCAATGCCACCATCATCATCGACACGGACGCCTTCACGAAGAAGGACTTGGAGAAAGCGGAGTTCAAGACCGACGATTACATCGCCGAGATGGGCGTGGCCCCCGACCGCGTCATCGCCTGCCCCCTGACCACGATGGTGAAGGATGCCCTGGCCGATAGCGGTATGGACGTGAAGTCGGTGATGAAGTGTCGCAATATGTTTGCCCTCGGCTTGGTTTGCTGGCTCTTCAGTCGCGACCTGGACGTGGCCTTCAACTTCCTGCGAGAGAAATTCGCCAAGAAGCCGGCCATCGCTGAGGCGAACATCAAAGTCATCCAGGCTGGTTACGACTACGGCCACAACACCCACTCCTCAGCGACCAATGTATATCGCATCGAGTCGAAGGAGAAGAAGCCGGGTCGATATATGGACATCACGGGCAACAAGGCTACGGCATACGGTTTCATCGCCGCTGCCGAGAAGGCTGGTTTGCAGTTGTACCTTGGTTCCTATCCCATCACGCCTGCCACGGACGTGCTGCACGAACTCTCCAAGCACAAGAGTTTGGGCGTGAAGACCGTGCAGTGTGAGGACGAGATTGCGGGCTGTGCCTCTGCCGTGGGTGCTTCCTTCGCAGGTGCCCTCGCCGTGACCTCCACCTCAGGTCCTGGTATCTGCCTCAAGAGCGAGGCCATGAACCTGGCTGTCATCATGGAGTTGCCGTTGGTGGTGCTCGATGTGCAGCGTGGTGGTCCTGCTACGGGTCTGCCCACGAAGTCGGAACAGACCGACCTCCTGCAGGTCCTCTTTGGCCGTAATGGCGAGAGCCCCATGCCCGTCATTGCAGCCCTTTCGCCCACCGACTGCTTCGATGCAGCCTTCGATGCTGCTAAGATGGCGTTGGAGCACATGACGCCCGTCGTGCTGCTGACCGATGCGTTCATCGCCAATGGCAGTGGTGCCTTCAAACTCCCCAAACTGGAAGAATATCCTGCAATCAATCCTCCCTATGTTCCTGAGGAGTTGCGTGGCACATGGACACCTTATATGCGTGCCGAAAACGGTACCCGCTATTGGGCAGTCCCTGGTCGCGAAGGCTTCACCCACATCCTGGGCGGACTGGAGAAGGACAACAAGACGGGTGCCATCTCCACGAACCCTGAGAACCACGACCTGATGACGCGCCTGCGTGCCGAGAAGATTGCCAAGATTGAAGTCCCCGACCTCGAGGTGGAAGGCGACAAGGACGATGCCGACCTCCTCATCGTAGGCTTCGGCAGCACCTATGGGCACCTGCATGCAGCCATGGATGAGCTTCGTGCCCAAGGCAAAAAAGTTGCCCTCGCCCAGTTCCGCTATATCAATCCCCTGCCCAAGAACACGGCAGAGGTATTGAAGAAGTACCCACGCGTGGTCGTGGCCGAACAGAACATGGGTCAACTCGCCGCCTACCTCCGCATGAAAGTCGATGGCTTCGTACCCGAACAGTTCAACCAGGTCAAAGGACAGCCGTTTGTGGTGAGTGAGTTGGTGGCAGCGTTCAAGGCCCACCTCTAACCCCTCCCCAAGGGAGGGGAACTCTGTTCCTCTGAAAGAAATACTGAAATTGTCTTATAGTGGTTAAGAGATACTTCTATTATCAACAAGCTAACCTGGCTAATTATGATCTTTTGCAGGAGTACGCAAAGAAAAATCGGGCCAACCCTACGGAGGCAGAGAAAATTCTTTGGGGATTGCTGAAGGATAAGGAGTTAGGCC
>JAILCU010000091.1 GCA_024690405.1 Bacteroidales bacterium | reverse complement strand
GACTGAAACCATGAAAAATATACATTAACATGAAAAAAAAGCCAAGTTTGTTGGTCAGTTCGATAAAAACCACTACCTTTGCGCTCGGTTTTGAGAAACAGACCTGCCGACATGGCTCAGTTGGTAGAGCAACGCATTCGTAATGCGTGGGTCCGGGGTTCGAGTCCCCGTGTCGGCTCCAATAAAGAACAAACCGCAGATGCTTACCATGAGTGTCTGCGTTTTTGCTTTAAAAATGTACGCTCCGAATAATGAATAAGACGTTCAAACGTTCACTTTTCTGGTGCTTTGCCATCAGCGTGCTTCTGGCTGCGATCGTTGGTATAGTAGCCTTGCGAAGCCTCACATCCTCTCCTTTCGACATCAATGAGACGGCGTACATCTACGTTCGGCCTGGTGATTCAGAAGAGAGCATTCTCCAGCAGCTTCGTGAGACGGCTCATGCCAGCAACCTCACAGGCTGGTTTCTCGCACGTCGCATCATGGATTACAAACCTCGCTCCGGCCGCTATTCCATAGAGCCTGGCGACGGCCTGCTCACCGTCCTGCGCCGTTTGCGCAACGGACAGCAAACCCCCGTGCGCCTCACGATCCCCTCCGTGCGCACCCTCGACCGCCTCGCCGGTGTGCTCTCCCGCAAACTCATGATGGATTCAGTGGAAGTGGAATGGAATTTTGCTGACAGCTCCTTTGCTGCACGCTACGGTTACAATACCGCTACCCTCCCTGCTCTCTTTATTCCCGACACCTACGAATTCTATTGGGATACGACACTCGATGCCTTCATGAAGCGCATGCAAAAAGAGAACACAAGATTCTGGCAGCACGGTGACCGCGAAGCCCAAGCCAGCGCCCTCGGAATGACGCATGAAGAGGTCATTACCCTCGCCAGTATTGTTGATGAAGAAACAGCTAACAATGCCGAGAAGCCGCGCGTGGCCGGCCTTTATCTCAACCGCTTGCGGCAGGACATTCCCTTGCAGGCGGATCCTACCGTAAAGTTTGCCACCGGAAACCCCACGCTACGACGCATCCTGCACGCTCATCTACAGACCGACAGTCCCTACAACACCTATCTCCATACCGGACTTCCGCCAGGTCCTATACGTATCCCTTCCGTAGCCGGTATTGATGCTGTCCTTCGCCACGAGAATCATAATTATCTTTACATGTGTGCCAAGGAAGACTTCAGCGGTACCCATAACTTCGCAGCCACTTACGCCGAGCACCAAGCCAACGCTCGACGCTACCAGCGGGCCCTCAACCAGCGAGGCATCAGATAAGACTGATGCATCACCTCTTTTCCTGTGCCGACCTGTGCTTTACATGTTCAATTTCTACAATTCATAAATACTTAAATTCCACCAACGTGTCCTCACAACTCAGATTTCAAGTCGTCGGCGAGGCGTTCAAGAAACACCCCGTCGAAGTGCCGGCTCCGAGCGAGCGTCCTTCGGAGTTCTTTGCCAAATATGTCTTCAACCGCCAGAAGATGAAAGCCTTCCTGCCGGACAATGTCTTTGAGAAAATGACGGAGGTCATTGACCATGGGGCCACTCTTGATCTCGCAACGGCCGATGCCGTGGCTGCGGGCATGAAGAAATGGGCCATGAGTCTTGGGGCAACACATATCACGCACTGGTTCCAACCCCTCACCGAAGGCACGGCCGAGAAGCACGACGGCTTCGTAGAGCACGACGGAAAAGGTGGAATGATAGAAGAGTTCACCGGCAAGCAGCTGGTGCAGCAGGAACCCGATGCCTCCAGTTTTCCCAGCGGAGGCATACGCTCCACCTTCGAGGCACGAGGTTACTCGGCATGGGATCCCTCGAGTCCGGTCTTCGTCATGGGCGACACCCTCATGATTCCCACCGTTTTCATCGCCTACACAGGCGAGGCGCTCGACTACAAGGCTCCCCTGAAGAAAGCCCTTCATGCCGTTGACAAGGCGGCCACCGATGTCTGCCATTATTTCTACCCCGATGTGAAAAAGGTGGTCTGCAACCTCGGTTGGGAACAGGAATATTTCCTTGTGGACGAAGGGCTCTACGCCGCACGTCCCGATTTGCTTATGACGGGGCGCACCCTCATGGGACACGACAGCGCCAAGAACCAGCAGATGGACGACCACTACTTCGGTTCCATTCCCGAACGCGTGGCGGCTTTCATGAAGGATCTCGAGATACAGGCCCTCGAGTTGGGCATCCCCTGCAAGACACGCCACAACGAGGTCGCTCCCAACCAGTTTGAGTTAGCGCCGATCTTCGAGGAGACCAACCTCGCCGTTGACCATAACATGCTCCTTATGTCGCTGATGAAAAAAGTGGCACGCAAGCACGGCTTCAGGGTGTTGCTTCACGAAAAGCCCTTTGCCGGTGTCAACGGCAGCGGTAAGCATAACAACTGGAGCCTTGCCACCGACACCGGTGTGCTCCTCCACGCTCCCGGAAAGAACCAGCTCGACAACCTACGGTTTATCACCTTTATCGTGGAAACGCTCATGGCCGTTTGGCGCCACAATGGTCTTCTGAAGGCAAGCATCGTCAGTGCCACCAACGCCCACCGCCTGGGCGCCAACGAGGCACCGCCCGCCATCATCTCCAGTTTTCTCGGCAAGCAACTTTGTCAGGCTCTGGAACACCTCGAGCAGGATACGGCCATCGAAGAAGCCCTTGGCGACAAGCACACCATAGACCTCGGGATTCCGCAGATTCCCGAACTCCTCATCGACAACACAGACCGTAACCGCACCTCACCCTTTGCCTTCACCGGCAATCGTTTTGAGTTCCGTGCTGTCGGGAGCGAGGCCAACTGCGCCAGTGCCATGATTGCGCTCAATGCAGCAGTGGCAGAAGCGCTCATGGATTTCAAACAGCGCGTAGATGCACGCATTGCCGAAGGCGAAGAGACCCTCAAGGCTGTCCTTGCCGTGCTCCGTCAGGACATCAGGACGTGCAAGCCCATCCACTTCGAAGGCAATGGTTATAGCGATGAATGGAAAAAAGAAGCTGCGCATCGCGGACTTGACGTTGAAGCTTCCGTGCCGCTTGTCATCGACCGTTATCTCGATCCAGGCAGTATCGAGATGTTCGCCAAGACGCATGTCTTCACCAAGGCCGAACTCGAAGCGCGCAACGAAATCAAGTGGGAGACTTACACCAAGAAGATACAGATTGAAGCACGCATCTTCGGCGACCTGTGCATGAATCACATCATTCCTGTTGCGACCCGCTACCAGAGCGTGCTTATCAACAACGTCCACCAAATGCGCGAGATCTTCTCCGGTGACCAGCTCCAGCAACTCACTGCCAACAACCTGACCCTCATCCAGGAGATTTCTGAGCACACCAACTTCATCACCACCCAAACCAATGCCCTCATCGAGGCCCGGCGCGTGGCGAACCGCCTGCAGGACGTTCGTCAGAAAGCCATTGCTTACCACGACAATGTTGCTCCACTGATCGAAGAAATCCGTTACCACGTGGACAAACTCGAGCTCATCGTCGACGACGAGCTTTGGCCTCTGCCCAAGTATCGCGAAATCCTGTTCATCAGATAAGTAGGCAAGTTGTTTCATTTGCTCTCACATTTCTGCACATTTTCGCGCTCTTTATTTCTCTTGCGCTCTTTCGCGCTCTTTTTTGCGTTTGAACGACGGGTCACACCGCTCGTTACGTCAAGTCGCACAAGCTTGAACGACGCGTCGTTCGAGCTTGTGCGACCTTATGTGAAACCCTGTTCGACCTGAAGTCCGTCCGTTGCGCACTGCAAAGAGTCATCGAAATTGAAGAAGGAGGCCAACTCTGTTGCTTTGGGCCTTAATCAGTTGGCCCTTAGCTGTACTCAGTTAGCGCTTTGCCATAATCAGTTGGCTTTTAACGATACTGCCTTTGGCCATAATCCTTCCCTTTTGCGATACACATTTAATTTCATTTATAATCCATAGTCTTTTCAACAAATCAAAAAGCGAATCAGACGATTTATTTCTTTCCGAAAATCCGTCTCCGACGTCCGAAAAACGCGACGCAAAAACCGAATCGATATGGCCTTCTGCTTTGGTCTCTTTATGTTCTTTTCTTTTGTGCACTTTTCTTTTCTTTCTTTCTCCCTTTCATCTTAAAACAGTCTTTTCAACAAAATAATTAAAGGATTGGAGGTAGAGGTTGTTCTTGACCCTGTTTCAAGGTTGTGAGGTTTATGTAGTATGTAGGCAGAATTTGTTAAATAAAGATTTTTTTAGCCCAGTTTTTCTTTTTTCATCTTCATTTGATTGAAAATCTGTACAATTCGGAATAGTAAAAAAGACAGACATCAAAAACATCAATAGAAGAAAATGAGGATAATGCACAAGCGTTTGATATCAGCGAAAGTAAGGCGATAATACAGAACAAACCAAAGATAATCAAATACAAATTCATTACACAAAACCCACACAAGGATGACAAAAAAGCCGTTTCAAAGTGCTTTTTTTACAAAAAAGCACTTAAAAAGTTTGGTTATGCTAACGAAATGCAGTAATTTTGCTCGTCAAAAATGAAGTCTGAATAGTCGTGATGGAACAAACGATGTTCGATACGCTGTTGAGCCTGCCGTTGTTCCAGGGACTTGGACACAGCGACTTGACTCGCATTCTCGAATCCACGAGGATGGAGTTCACGACGGCAAAAGCAGGAACGACGTTCTTGCGTCAAGGCGAAGTTTGTCAAGGGCTCACTTTCATCATCGAAGGTCATGTGCAGACAGAGACCATGTCGGCAGACTGCCAGTGGAGCGTCACTGAAGCCATGAGCCTGCCCGACGTAGTGGGGGCGCATGTGCTCTACGGCTCGCAACGCACCTACGACCACAGCTACACGGCACTGCGTGCGACACGTTTGCTGCAGATGGACAAGCGCACGGCAGCCGCCCTGACGAGCTACTTCGAAGTCTTCCGTCTGAATATGCTCAACCTGCTGACCACATCCATTGTCCGACGCGAACAACTGTTATGGCTCCCTCCCGCTGCCACGCTCGACGACCGGCTCATCGCATTTTTCCGTGCCCATGTCTGCCGTCCCGCCGGACGCAAGTTCTTCAAGATTCCGCTCACGATCCTGGGGGCCTATTTGGGAGAAGACCCGCGCTATATCTCAAAGGCACTGCATCGGTTGGAGGACAGCGGATACCTGAAACTCAACAGACGGCTCATAGAAATACCGGCCTTCGAGCTCCTGTTGCAAAGAAATGAAGTCAGATGACCCTCATGGACATCCCAAAAGGCACCAGCTGACGGCCGCCGGCGACTAAAGGCCAACCAAGAACAGGCCCCCAACAAGATTGCCAAGGACCATCAAGAGACTATTTAAAAACGAAGAAAATCGATGAGAGAAAATCCTTTCTATAACAAGCACTACCCCACTCCCCACGAGACGGCACCGTTCACCGACATCCAGATGGAAGACTACGAGCCGGCCATCCTCGAAGGTATCCGTCGCGACGAAGCGTTCATTCAGAGTATTATCGATAATACCGACGCCCCCACCTTTGACAATACCATTGCCGTTGTCTCCACCGACGACCTCCTGGAACGCGTGACCAAAGTCTTCTACAACCTGCTCTCGGCCGAGACAAACGACGAGATGGATGCTTTGGCACAGAAGATGTCACCCAT
>JAILCU010000053.1 GCA_024690405.1 Bacteroidales bacterium | reverse complement strand
TGAGGCTTTGCCTGCCTTGATTACATACACTTCCTTCCTGTGCTCTACTTCTTGTGCCATCATAGTGCCGACAAGGGCAGAGGCGAGGGCGATAAATAATACTCTTGTCTTCATTTTATTTACGTTTTGATGTGAAATCGGGTGCAAAAATAGGGCTATTATACCCCGTAAAAGAAAATAATTATTACTGAATTATTACTGTTTGGCATTTTGATATATAAAAAGGTGGGGGCATGTGCGCGAAAACCTATGCTTTTTCACCCTGATAATAGAATTTCCCGTCAAAATGTTTGGCTGTTTCAAATAAAAGCAGTACCTTTGCACCACCAGAACCCGCCAAGCCTCTCAACGATGCTCAAATGTGCGGGTCGTTTTATTTTTATACAATGAGCAACAGAATCCCATTCCAAAAGCCCTACACCAGTGCGCATGACCTCGTCAGTCTGCTGCAATCGCGCGGTCTGACGATAACCGACAGCACCAAGGCAGAGCAATACCTCGAGTATATAGGCTATTACCGTTTGTCGGCCTATATGTATCCACTCTTGCAAATGCCCAAGGAGCAACATCGTTACAAACCGAATACCTCATTCGTCCAAGTGATGATGCTCTATCGCTTCGACAAGAAACTTCGCCTGCTTATCTTCAACGAAATCGAGAAAATTGAAGTGGCCGTGCGCAGCGCCATCGTCAACATCGGTTGTGACATGACTGGCAACCCATTCTGGATGACTGACGGCAGCAATTTCATTGATGCCGCGAAGTTCCGCCACACAATGGATTTGATAGACGCAGAGCTTCACCGTTCACGCGAGGATTTCATCGTCCACTTCAAGCAGACCTATTCCGACGCCTATCCCCCTGCCTGGATATTGGCAGAGGTGCTTCCCTTCGGCGTCATCACCAATATCTTCAGCAACATCAAGGTTGCCCGCATCAAGAAAAGCATTGCCCGCAGGTTCGGTCTGCAAGTGGCGCCATTTGAATCGTGGCTCACCATCGTAACCCTGACGCGCAATTCCTGTTGTCACCATGCCCGTGTTTGGAACAAGCAGAATACCATCCGCCCCATGCTCCCTAACCGCATGGCAGGCAGTTGGATTACCCTGCCAACAGATACGCTTCGCATCTACTTTGACCTCTGCATCATCAAGTATTTCCTGAACATCATTTCGCCGAGCAACGACATGAAAGCCAAGATTGATGCCCTGCTGTCCGCTTACCCATCCATTGACACTGCCGCAATGGGCTTCCCCCGCGGTTGGGAGAACGAGCCGTTATGGCAATGAACCCATTAATCCAGCAACAAAATGGAACAGAGATTGGATAAATCCCTCACGCTCGGCTGACTGAAGGCTTTGTTTGGGAATTAGACCGACAGACATAGAACGACATAAGAAATCGGGGCATTGGCCAGCAAAGAGACAGGCTAATGCCCCGTTTCATTCCGGCTGTGGTCATTCCATTGCTCCACAACAAGGGCATCTTCCACGACACCTCATTCTATCTGCTCGAAGCCGTCTGCGTGCTGGGACTGCTGATGGTCGGTTGCCGACTGATACTCCTCTCACGTTTCAATGTGATGAGCGGCGTGCAGGAACAGCTCCGTGCCTTGACCAACTACAAACGTGACTACATCTACGAGACCGTCATTGGTTTGCCTCTTGCCTTCCTTGGCATCTGTCTGACGCTCTATTTCGAGAACACCACCTCGCCCATTGGCATCTTCTTCGTAGCCCTAGGCTTCATCTGCGGACTGCTGTGTGGCTGGGTAGGCTGGAAGAAACACCAGCAAACGATGCAGGAAATAGAGAGTAACTTAAGAGAACTGAAGGAATATTGAGGCATAAATCTCTCTCGTTTTGAAGGGCGGTCGTCGTCCATGTACCGACGCTCTCTCCCCGCCGAAGTCCCCGGCGGGGCTTTTTTGCGCCCAGAAAACCGCCACTCATGTCGTCAAATATACCCTCAACGCCGTTGGCACTCACACACGAGATTCCGGTGATAATCTCAACGCTAATCAAGCCGGTCACGCCTTAGCCGAAAATAATTATTACTGAATTATTACTGTTTGGCATTTTTAGGATTCTTTCGGGCGCGGGTTCATAATAAAATGTGTACTTTTGCAGCATGGAAAGAAGAATCAAGTTCATATATGGCCTGACCATCTGCGCCATCGCAACCTTTAGCATAGTGCAAGGCTATTGGTTGTATAGCCGTTACCGACTTTCGCTTGAAGAATACAAAAGCGAACTGTACAGCGCGATTATTGCCTGTGCTGAAGAAGAATTAGCAATCAGGAAAACATTGCCACATCCTCCGAGGTTCTACGGTAACCGTTTTAGGAAAACATACGATATAAAAGGTGACGATGCTGTTGAGACATGGAGGTATGAAATCTTTGCGCTTGATACGCTAAATTATATTTCCAAAGGAACAAATGCTCATGCATATCTATTGGATTATATAGCTAGCCTCCATGATAGCGTTCCTACGGAACTGCCCAAAGGCTTGGAATACTTTGTGTTTACTTGTGACAGCATGAACAACGAAGACATGGGAACAAGCCAATTAGTTGAAGCACTTAACCGCTTCACCGTTGACCATCAGCATCCATTCCAAAAGGAAAGGCTCGACAGCATCCTGCGTTCAAAGGGTATCATGGCACAAAGCATCACAACCACGAAAACCGATACAATGGTGTGGCAATCGTCAATGCTGCAACATACTTCCATCTGGCGACCTGTGATGACGGTCTCGTTCCCTTACGACATCTTTGAGGGGCAACAGGTCGTGGTGAAGACTGCAATAGGTATGTCGCCTATCATCCGGCGAATGACTTATACACTACTGATTACCATACTGCTCTCGTTCTTCCTTATCTTCTGTCTGGTCTATCAGATACTGACCATCCGCAAGCAACGGCACATCGAGACTATCCGGCAGGAGTTTCTGCACACGATGATTCATGAACTGAAACG
>JAILCU010000126.1 GCA_024690405.1 Bacteroidales bacterium | reverse complement strand
CTGGCAGTTTCAAGAACTGAGTTGGATGGATGGCAGTCGCACACCACTCGACGGCAAGAGTCTCAAAAGGTACATCATGTCAATGCGTGAGGTGGTTGAATTTTATAAATCCATTGCGTAAATTCTGACTATGGCAACGATAAATGAGTTTTTTCAGATTTTGAGTTCATTCCTGTGGGGATGGCCCATGATTGTGCTGCTGCTTGGCACGCATATATTCCTGACGATTAGGTTGCGGGTGCCGCAGCGCAAACTGCTGACGGGCATTCGTCTGTCGGTGCAGAAGGACAAGGGAGCCAAGGGCGAGGTCAGTCAGTTCGGAGCCTTGACCACAGCTCTTGCCGCTACTATCGGAACGGGCAACATCGTGGGTGTTGCCACAGCCGTTGCGCTGGGCGGACCGGGTGCCGTGCTGTGGTGCTGGCTGACGGGCGTGTTCGGTATGGCGACAAAATATGCCGAAGGGCTGTTGGCTGTGAAGTATCGGGTGCGAGACGAAAACGGTCGAACCTACGGCGGCCCGATGTACGCCCTGGAATACGGACTTGGTTTGAAATGGCTGGCTGTGCTTTTTGCTTCCTTCACGGCGCTGGCTTCTTTCGGCATCGGCTGTACGGTGCAGGCCAACAGTATCGCTTTGTTGGCGAATGAGACCTTCGGCATTTCGACTTCGCTCGTTGGGGTGCTGGTCTGTCTGCTAACGGCTTCGGTCATCTTGGGTGGCGTGAAAGCCATCGCCCGCGTCTGCTCTATTTTCGTGCCTTTCATGGCGTTGCTCTATGTCATTGGCTGCATCGTCATCCTTTGTATGAACGGCCCTTACGTCTGGCCCGCCATCCGGCTCATCGTGCATTCTGCCTTCAACCCGTCGGCAGCGGGTGGCGGCTTTGTGGGAGCCACGGTGATGATAGCTGCCCGCTACGGTATTGCCCGCGGACTCTTCTCCAACGAGAGTGGCATGGGTTCGGCTCCCATCGTGGCAGCGGCTGCCCAGACGCGTAATCCCGTGCGGCAGGCTTTGGTTAGCAGTACAGGCACCTTCTGGGATACGGTCATCATCTGCGCCCTTACAGGACTGGTACTTGTCAGCAGCATCATCGCCTATCCCGACATTACCTTTGACGACGGCGCAGCCCTCACCAAGGTTGCTTTCTCCAAGATTCCCTACATCGGAGCGCCGCTGCTTACTTTCGGCATCCTCACCTTTGCCTTCAGCACCATTCTCGGCTGGAGCTATTATGGCGAGAGTGCTGTCAGCTATTTAGAGGTAAGGGGCAAGAAAGGAGAGGAGCGGCGCGGCTCACGCTTCTACCGCATTCTCTATATCGTGGCGCTCTTCTTTGGCAGCATCATCAACCTCGACATCATCTGGAACATTGCCGACAGCATGAATGCCCTGATGACCATTCCGAACCTCGTCGCCCTGCTGCTCTTAAGCAAAGTGGCGGCCCAAGAGACAAAGCAATATCTCTGGGCCGACCGCTTGGATGAGGAAATGGTGGAAGAGTGAACTTTTTCGGTGCATATTCGCCTAATATATAATAAAAATGTGGGGCAGGGCGACGGGGGTTCTGAAATTTTTTGTATCTTTGCACGCTGATTAAATGGTTTGGCGATGAGAAGGAGTGAGATTATAACAATCATAAACGCGGATTGTTTGCTGGTTTCAAATAATCTGCTACACTCACTGCTTTTATTATGCGCCGTGCTGGTCATCCTGGGATGTACGGGGAAACAGGTTGGCGATAGCGAGGAGAAGATGACCGAGGTCCAATGGACGGCGCGGCACTATCGTGATTTGGGCTTAGAGTACGACAACCAGCACCAGATGCGCTTGGCAGAACTGTACTACCGGAAATCCTACGAGATACTGAATGACGAGCCTTCTCAGGACTGGCTTGTTTACGGCGAGGCAGGCTACCGTTATGCCTGTATGCTCTATCAATGTGGCGACACGGAGGGAGCGCTGGCAGTCATTAACGAGATATTGGACAAGGCCGAAGGCCAGAATCACTTTCCTGCTACAATCAGGTCGGGGCTACTTTCCCTGATGGCGCAATGCCAGTTGCACCTTGCGATGCCCGAAGCGGCAAAACAGACCTTTGCCAAAGCCTATCAGAATGAGCTGACAGTATTAGGTGGCGAGGAGAAGGGAGACTTCAATTTAGCCATCATGTGCTCGAACATCTTCTTGTCGTTCTTTGAAATCGGTGAATATGACGAAGCCGAGAGATGGCTTGACCGCTATGAGTGTGAAATCCTCGCCTGTGAGAAGCTCGGCATAGGCGACTCCGCTCTGATTGAAGAACAAAAAGGGAGCATAGCTTTGTACAAGGCCCGATACCTGCAGGCTACAGGTCGCATGGGTGAGGCTGCCGCAGTCTATGCCGCCATTCCCCGCAGCCGCATTTTTGTGGGGGCGAACACGCTGGATGCCATCGGCTACCTGATGGCTGCCGGCCGCTACGACGAAGCCGCCAACTGGTATGACCAGCTCGATAGCACCTTCCTAGCCACCATCGGAACGGAAACGACTTTCGACAACATTGCCACCTGCCTCAGCCCCCGCTATTCAGCCTACCGCAAGGCCGGACGTACCGACGAAGCGCTGGTTATGGCCGACAACATCAATGCCGCCATCGATTCCGCCCTTGTCCATCAGAAGAAGAGCGATGCCGCCGAGCTGGCTGTCATCTACCAGACGCACGAAAGAGAGTTGGCCTTAGAGGAATCCGAGGCCAAGTCCACCGTCTATCGCATCCTAGCCTTCTCGCTCCTTGCCATCATAATTGTCATCTTCGTCACCCTTTGGCGTTTTGCTATTGCTCACCGCCGCGAACTCATCAAGAACCGCGGACTCTTTGACTTGATTCAGCGTGAGCAGCGCCGCGAAGTACGCGACATCCAGCGATTGGCCCGTCAGCCCGAACAGGAGCGCACTCCTGGCGAGCAAATTTTCCTCCGTCTTGTAAATCTGATGACGAAAGAGCAGCCCTATACCGATGCCGAGTTGAACCGCGACACGCTGGCTACGATGCTCGCAACCAACCACCGCTATATCGATGAAGCCATTCGCGAGTGTTCTGATGCCCTGAGCACCAATACCTTCATCAACGGCTACCGCGTGGATCACGCAGCCCGCCTGCTGACACAGACCGATGAACCTATCGCCCTCATCGCCGAAATGAGCGGCTTTGCCAATCGTACCACCTTCAACGAACAGTTCCGCAGCCGCTACAAAATGACTCCATCTGAGTATAGAAAAGCGGCTAAGGCATAGAATTCCATTTATAGCCATATCATGCAGAAATCTCCGATAAAATCGGGGATTTTTTGTTATTTGCAGAATTCTGACAAATGGTTTATAATAGTTTTGCGGAATCTTGACAAAGAGTTGCGGAATGCTGACATGTTTTCTGGTATCCCGCTGTACTTTTGCATTCAGAAATCGTTAAATGCAAACTGGCTTTATGGATACAACAGCTATTTTTGCAATCGTCATCTCGGTCATCGTGGCATTGGGCATCGTGATTTTGGTCATTCTGCTTTTTTACTACCACTGGCGCAATCAAGAACTTTTAGTCAATTTCTCCGCTTTCATCCGAGAGAACCTGAAGTTAAAGGATGAAATAGACAAGCTACAGGATGAGAACAACGAGTTGAGGAAACGCACTGACAATAAAGGAATCGCCCAAGGAACTGACAGATGACGAAGATAATATCATGCACTAAAAAAAATCAACTAAAAAAATAAGCAACAATGAAAAAGATTTTTATGACGTGGGCAGTCGTCCTTTGCTGCTTTATTAGTGTTAATGCACAGACTACAGAGACTGAGAGCAACTCAGAAAGGTACCTCCGACTGTCCAGGGAGGCCGACGAGAATCCCTCGGACTGGAAGGCACAGATGGAGGTAGTTCACATCCTGACCGACAAAAACAGCGGGTTTTACAACCAGCACCGCGCCACACGTTACCTGGAGCGCATTTACCATACGGCCACTGACTACAATAAGGAGGTGCCTGATTCTGTGCTGCGCATATCGCTTATAACACTGGCGACGCTGGCTTATGACAAAAAGGACATAGACAAGACTTTGTTCTACATCGACGAAGTGAAACACGCGAAGAAGGTTGGCGTGGAAATCAGTGACGCGGATATTATCTGCCAAGACGCGATGGGCTTTGCGCTCCACTTGATAAAGAACGACGCGTTGCAGGCTTTGTCCAACACGATGGATTTGCGCCAGCGGTTAACCGAAAACAAAATGCCGGGCATCGAATATTCGGATGTGATGACCGCTATGTTGTTCGACAATGTATTTGGGCAATACCAGAAGATGTTTGGCGACAAGCTGCTGGAGATTACCCTGGATGGCAAGAAGTATATCTTCATTGCATTGAGGAAATGGAACATCGAAAAGCCGCTGATGGGATGGATGGATGATATGAACGGCGATGATGACGATGAAGACTATGAGTCCACATTGGCTTACGGCGAAGACGGTAAGGTGTATGACGAACTGCATGGTGAAATGGTATATAGTTTCTACTATAACAAGGATGGTCTCAAGCCACAGGAAGGACACAATATACGCCTGATTACCGTCACGCCAGAACAGCGCCAGAAGTTGGTGGAGGCATACCACAACTACACGAAGAAGCATAAGAAGGACAGGAAAAAGTAGTTGACAAGGAAGGATGAAAAAAATCTTCTTGATTGTAGTGGCAGCTCTGTCTGCCATCATCGTAGAGGCCCAGCAACTGCGCGACGGCCATTTCTTCAAGTCTTTTACGGATGCTAAGATGACCGCTCAGGCAGCTCCGGAGGTGTTCTGTCAGTGGTTCATGCTACCGCAGGAGACCGAGTGGCGCGAGGTGAGCCACCAAACCGACAATATCGGTATGGAACGCATTGAATATCGCCAATACGTCAGTGGCGTCGAGGTGGAGCACTCGCAGGTGCTGCTGCACGTGA
>JAILCU010000054.1 GCA_024690405.1 Bacteroidales bacterium | reverse complement strand
TTCTCAGATTGTTTAGCACCAAGTTTCTGAAGTTTGGCACATGTCTGGAGAATGCTTTGTCCTGAGGGTTGAAGCTTGCGATCTGCATCGTCATAAGCATTTTGGGCTTTTACCAGCGCGGTGCCTATGGCCTGGTATTTCTTCATGAACTGCCCGACGCGATCCATCAGTTCATCCGCCAGGGCATAAACTTTCTCATGGTTTTCAGCCTGCCTGATCTGTGTCCATGTCAGGTGAATGATGCGAAGGGCAGCAAAGAGCGTCTGTTCGTCGGCGATATATACCCCACGCTCCATGGCACGTCGCCAGAGGTCTGGTTGAGCACTTAATGCCGTCCACAGCGCTCCCGTATTCGGCACAAACATAATCACATAGTCCATCTTCACCTTTGGCGGTTGAATGTATGCGCTATAGTCCTTAGCCACCAATCGGTTCACCTGTTCACGTATACTATTGACGTGAGCGGCGAGATGCCGCTGTCGTTCTTTCTCGTCAGTGGCGTTGACATAATCCATATAAGCCGCCAAAGACACCTTGGAGTCAATGATTACCTCACGCCGTTGGTCGAGATGAAGGATCACATCCGGACGCAGTCTTGCCCCTTCCTCGCTGATAATTGCTGTACCATTCGCGTCGCGAATGGTAGGTTGAAGATCGTAGTGAATCCCTCGTGTGAGACCTTGACTCTCCAGGAGCTCGTCAAGAACCGTCTCGCCCCAAACACCCTGAACATTATTACTCCGGCGAAATACACTCGTGAGTTCTTCGGTGCTTTTACGGGCCAATTCACTCGACTGCATCATCTGCTGGATAATGGTTTTCATCGCTCCGCTCTCCTCGCTCTGCTGATTCTTGGCAGCAGTCATCTCCTTTTGCATCTTCTCGATGGTTTCGCGCAGCGGATTGACGAGATTGCCGATACTGGCTCCGGAACTCTCGGTGAACTCCTTTTGCCGCTGGTGCAACATTTCATTGGTAGCGTCCTTGAGTTGTGCCGACACCTTCGCGACCGTCTCGTCGAAGCGGACCTGTTGTGCAGCCAGAGCCTCCGTATGGCGTCTTTCCTGTTCCGTTATGGCATCGGCATGCCGACGCTCCATCTCCACGAGCTGAGCTTGTTGGACCTCGGCTTTCACAGCCAGTTCATGTCGGATATTTGTCGCTTCTTCCAAAGCCTGCTCTTGCTCAGCAATCACCTTTTGGAACTGCACCCCTTCGGTGGTGCGTTCTTCGAGGATCGTGTTAGCAACATTCAGCTTACCGCGCATGACAAGCCATGCGATAAGCGCTCCCATAGCCGCAGCCAACAAAACGATAAAAAGAGTAAAGAGATCCATTCGATACGTTATACTATCATCTGATGCCAACGTCCCGATCCCGTTTCCGAGGAAGCTTGGAACGAAACACCATTCTGCTGTTTGCCGTTATTAAATCTGCTACAAAGATATGCTTTTATCCCTAAGGTAACAAGCAAAAGACGTTTTTTTTGATTTTTTTGCGCCGTACAAGGGATAAAATATGTAACTTTGCACGCTAAAAAGAAAAGGCTATTAAAAAAACAAACGAAATATGAAAGTTACACAAATCCCTGTGCTACTGCTCACCGGATATCTTGGCAGCGGCAAAACTACGCTATTAAACCGAATCCTCAACAACCGTCGCGGCATTCGTTTTGCCGTCATTGTCAATGATATCGGCGAGGTAAACATTGATGCAGACCTCATTGAAAAAGGAGGAATAGTAGGTCAGAAGGACGATAGCCTGGTAGCCCTTCAGAACGGGTGCATCTGCTGTACCCTTAAAATGGATCTGATCGAGCAGTTGCGTGATATCACACGTCAGCAACGCTTCGATTACATTGTGATTGAGGCCAGTGGTATTTGCGAGCCTGCACCCATTGCCCAAACCATCTGCTCGATGCCGACCATGGGCTTGGAGTATGTAAAAGACGGCATGCCTGTGTTGGACAGCATCGTCACGGTAGTAGATGCCTTACGCATGCGCGATGAGTTCGGTAGTGGAGAAAATCTTCTCCGTCCGAACCTTGACGAGGAAGATATCGAAAATCTGGTGATTCAGCAGATTGAGTTCTGCAATATCATTCTGCTGAACAAGGCATCGGAGATAACGCCCCATGAGCTTGGGCGTGTTAAGGAAATCATCCGTGCTCTGCAGCCTAAGGCAGAAATCATCGAATGCGACTACTGCAATGTTGATTTCAACAAGATTCTCGACACCAAGATGTTCGATTTCGACAAAGTCGCCACTTCTGCAGCGTGGATTGATGCTATCGAAAACCATCATGGCGATGAAGAAGAGGAGGAGGAACATCACCATCATGACCATGACGACCACGAAGAAGGACACCACCATGATGAGGAGGAGGAACATCACCACCATGATGAAGAAGAGGAACATCACCATCACGACCATGATGAAGAACATCATCACCACCACGATGAAGAAGAAGGACATCACCACCACCATCACCACCACCATCATCACGATGAAGGCGAAGCAGAAGAATATGGCATAGGAACCTTTGTCTATTATCGTCGCGAGCCCCTCAACTTAGGTCTCTTCGATGAATTTGTAGCTCGCCGTTGGCCGCGTTCCATCATCCGTGCCAAAGGCATTTGCTGGTTTTATGGTGAACCTGAGACGTGCTATGTCTTTGAGCAAGCAGGAAAACAAGTGAGTCTGCGTGATGCCGGAAAATGGTACGTCACGATGCCCGACGATGAGCTCCGCGAGTTCATGGCGCAAACCCCGGACCTTGTCAGGGATTGGGACAAGCAATACGGCGACCGCATGCAGAAACTGGTCTTCATCGGTCAGAAACTTGACCGCGAAGCCATCACACGTGAACTCGACGCCTGTCTGGTTAAGCAGGCATAAACCGTCAGGCATAGAGTTCATCCGTTTTTTCGCCCCAACCCCTCCTTTCCCAACCCATTTCAACGATTCAGATTATGGACCACCTTCCACACGACCCTTTCATGCTGGTGTCAGCCGTCAACATGCTCCTTCGCGACGAGGAATTTGATACGCTGGAATCACTGTGCTACAACTTTGACCAGGATATCGAAGAACTTAAAGCATATCTCAAGGAATATGGCTTTGAATACGACGAGCAACAGCGTCAGATGAAACAGATTTAAAGTCCCTTATCCATCGTCAATGATTACCATCACCTCCCTTTCCCAGCCGGGCTTGGAAATGTTTTCGGCCCTCACCGAGGCCCAGCTACGCAATCGTTTAGAACCCGATAAAGGTATCTTCATTGCAGAGAGTCCGAAGGTGATTCGCGTAGCCCTCGACGCCGGGTATGAACCTTTGGCCCTGCTCTGCGAACGGCGACATATCGAAGGCGATGCTGCCGACATCATACAGCGAGTGGGTGACATCCCCATTTATACCGGCGAGAGGGAATTGTTAGCACATTTGACGGGTTATACCCTGACACGCGGTGTGCTCTGCGCCTTTCGCAGGCCACGGGTTCCGACAGTGAGGGAAGTGTGCCGGGAAGCCCGGCGCGTGGTCGTCATTGACGGGGTTGTGGATACCACCAATATCGGTGCCATCTTCCGTTCGGCAGCCGCTTTGAGTATGGATGCCATCCTCGTGACGACCAACTCCTGCGACCCTCTCAACCGACGGGCCGTACGTGTTTCCATGGGCTCCGTTTTTTTAGTACCCTGGGCATGGATAGAAGAAGAAGGAGAGGCGGGGTTGCACGAACAGTTGCATACCTTAGGATTCAAGACTGCGGCGATGGCCTTGACCGAGAAATCCGTTCCCCTGAATGACAAGACCCTGAAAAGCGAGCCACGCCTGGCTGTCATCATGGGCACAGAAGGCGACGGTCTCCCCCACTCCACCATAGCCAATGCCGATTATGTCGTACGCATACCAATGGCTCACGGCGTGGACTCGCTCAATGTAGCAGCAGCCTCTGCCGTAGCCTTTTGGGAACTGAACAAGCCATAAAACAGCAGCGATATATGATCAATAAACGCAGGCTCAGGCTTGCGTTTATCCGTATGTATGAACACTGACGCCCTGGGCACTCGGAAGATAGTTGATGCCCCACCAGCACATCTGCAGCAAGACGAAAGCCACGATGAGCATCCATAAGGAGAGACGGGTGCGTTGCGAGGGAAGCTGGCGGTAGTGGACATAAACGAGATAAGCAAACCAAGTGATGGCAGCCCACGTTTCCTTGGGATCCCATGACCAGTAATGCCCCCAAGCTTCTTTTGCCCAAAGTGCGCCGAAAAGCATTCCAAAAGTAATGAATGCCAAACCGCTCCGGACCAGTTGGTCGAGTGAATCCAATTCATCTTCCGTGGCAAGCATACCAACAGGACGCGACGATGTTTCCACTTTCTTCAGCACGCTCCATTGCCCCCGGAGAAGATAGTACACAGCCATCAACGTCGCGGCCCCCATCAGGGCATAGGCAAACATATACACAATCACGTGCGGTGCAAACCAAGGGCTCTGCAAAGCCGGCATCAGGGTCTTCGAGTGAATCTCGGGTTTAAACAGATTCACGCAGATGAAGACCGTGGCCAGCATCGTAGAGAAAGAAAGAATCCATTTGTAGCCCCAGCGCCCATAGATAAGCAGTCCGACAAACGGCAAGAAGAACGAATACCACAGACGTGTTTCGCCCATCGTTCGTAGCGGGGGACGTTCCAGTACGACCCACATACTTATAATGAACGCCAGAAAAACCAGCAGCCCGGCAATGGTCGTCCCGACAGCAAGAGCGGTGCGTCCCCTCCAAGCCCCCCAAGCACCTATGATCCAGAGGAGCACGGCGAAAGCTGCGAAATAGATGAAATAATCCCAAATCATACTTCGTCCTCCTTCCTCTTTTTATGTCCAAAGAACATCAACAGCGCCCCAGCAAGCATCATATAAATGCCGGCATAGACCGCAGGCAGCCACGGATCGCGCACAAATTCCAGAATACTGGTCCTACTCTCGGCGCCCATGGCCGTATCATAGCCAAATTGATAGATTTTCCAGCCGTCAACCTTCAAAGGATGATTGACGTCGATGGTAGCCATGAAATCCTTGCCTGTGCGGGTAACAATTTCCAATTCAGAGGCATAGCGGCGTGGCGAGCCATCGTCGTAGGTCTCCATGATAAAATCTTTGAGTATCACCGCAATAGGCATTTCCACCACTTCCATCTGATCGTTCAAGGCCCGCCACTCGAGTTGCCCCTGTTCAGCAATCATCTTCACGCGTTGCATATCAGCATTGCCAAGGGTAGCCGTCACCAAGGCGAGGAAGAGCCCGAAATGGTTAAGAAAGAAAGGGATGTCGCGCCGCCATTGCGACCATTTAAACTGACCGATCCGCCGCAAGGTGACCAGCCCTAAGATGAGAGCCACGTACACATAAACCAGTACGAAAGGCCAGAATGTAAGCATATTATGCAGGCCTCTGCCATCGACCCTCTGACGAGTCAAGCCCATCAACAGCGTAAGTGCTACGGTGAGAACGAGGGCGGGGATAGCGGCGTGATAAGTAGAAAGGAATCGGAAGACATACACCTTCTTGCGCATGGCATGCATCAAGACAAGGGAAAAAAGGAGTATCGCAACCACAATACCGTTCACGGGCCACGCAAAGGCGTTCCACGCCACCGGACCGTTCGTTTTCTCCAAAATCAATCCTGCTACAATAAGGCCTCCGCCGATAAGGAAGCCCTCAGGTAATTTCCAAGGTTTTGACCACATAAGAATGTAGGAGCTAAATAAGTCCCTGAGGACTCAGTTCATGTCCTTAATAATGTTCTCTCGTTTTTTTGCGCGCCAAAGGTAGCCTTTAAATCCGAATCCTCCAAAAGAAAAGCAAAAAATTGCGGCTTGAAGAGCTTGTAAAAAAGGGAATGACCCTTCCTGTCTCTTTAAAGACATCCAAAGGCCTCAGCCAAAAAGAAAGATGGCCGGGATTTTTGAGAGGTCGGGCAACTGCTGGCGGCGCCAGTCCGCAATGCTGCATGTATGAATCCATTCCTCATCAGTGGTAATACCGGCAGCGATGCACAAACGTGTTTGAGGGCGCAGGACCTGACATAAAGTGTCAAAGAGCTTCTTGTTGCGATAGGGCGTCTCGATGAACAGCTGTGTCTGATGCTCCCTAACGGCACGTTCCTCCAACTGTTTCAGTCGCTTTACACGATCAGCAGGATCAATCGGCAAATAGCCATTGAAAGCAAAGCTCTGCCCGTTCAGTCCTGAAGCCATCACGGCCATAATCATCGATGAGGGTCCAACCAGCGGGACAACACGCAAGCCCTTGCGTTGGGCAATAGCCACCACATCGGCACCAGGATCTGCCACGGCCGGACACCCAGCTTCTGAAATGACACCGATATTTTCGCCCTGTTGCACCGGCTTGAGATAGCGCTCAAACAACGCCGTATCCGCATGCTTACCCATGGGATAAAAGGTGAGCTCATCAATATTGATATCACGGTCCACACGCTTAAGGAAACGACGTGCTGAACGTACCTCCTCCACAATAAAATGACGGATGCCAAGTATGACCTCACGATTGTACGAAGGTAAAACGCGCTCTTGCGACGTCTCGCCCAATTCTACGGGAATGAGATAAAGCGTCCCTCGTTTTGGAGCTTTATTTATGAGAAGATCTGGTTGTTGTTCTTCGCTGCCGGACATCATTTTACTATCTCTTTGCAGATCGCTTAAATGCCTTCTCCCCGGAAGCGCCACCCCGATATTGCAGATAAGCACTAATTGCATCGGTGACAATAGCATCGCGCGTCATCAGTGCCCGTTGCGCCTCACTATAATATTCTTTATAGAGCGGGAAGTCAGCCCCTAAATATTTATCCAGACTAATACCAATCAGCGAATCCGCAACCACGATACTTTGGTTCAGACACGAAATCTGGGTATACACGCGAGGAGCTTCGAACGATGCATCTTTTTGTTTCAACGCCTTAAAAGCCTGCTCAAATTCGTTCTCTACATCCCTCATATCATTGTATTGGCGATGAACTTCCTCCAACAAGACCTGCACCGTAGAGTCCAGATAATAAAAGCGTAACCTCCGTTCCACATCAGGTTCATCGATGCGCCCAATCTCCAAGACGTCCTCTATAAGCAACCTCGTCTGGACCGGATATTTCGAATGCATCTCGTCCAAAGCCGTATAGCTGCCTAAAGACACATATTCATCCAATACACGATCAAAACGGTCAATGGTCAACGAGGTCTGTTCGCTCGCAAACTCCCACCCCTCCCACGGACGGGCCATCCAACTCCACAAGCCGACGGCAAAGAGCAAGACAATTAATAGGGGAAGGATGACTTTACGCTTCACGAACCTTTATCTTTGTTAAAATCCGCCGCAAAGATAGTGAAAACTTGTTTAACAACCAAACAAAATGCTAAAAAATCTCAAAATTGGGTTTCTAAAGCAAAAAAATACCTAATTTTAAAGACTGTTTATGCACAGAGTTTCATATTTCACCTTTTAAGCTTCAAAAAGAGTAAAAGCACGAAGTTTAGTACAGCAAGAATCTGCAAGTTTTTTATCCTAATAAGTCCTCTTGTGTATTCCTCGCGCACATTTGTCCTATTCCTTAAAAAAAAACGTTGATTATTGTGCACTTATTCGCAAGAATCACTATCTTTGCCCACAATAACCATCATCAATACTTATTATTCACCTTAAATTATCAACAAGATGAAGA
>JAILCU010000004.1 GCA_024690405.1 Bacteroidales bacterium | reverse complement strand
AGAACGATTTCCAAAGGGCTTCAAGCCCCGTGCGAAGCGAGCGTAAACTAGAGCCCCTGGAAACAGGGGTGTCACTTCCTCGTTTGCGGGTGCAAAGGTACGCACTTTTTTTCATCCACACAAACATTTCACAGAAAAAGTGAAAAAGATCTTGCATTTTCTTCACTTTGCCCCCCAACACCCACGCGCGTACCTATATATTATTTTAATACATCAACCTATTTGCCGATGAATCAGATCTATCATCACCTGCGGCAGTTTCATACGCGGATCATCACTTTCCACATTGATGTTCGCCAAGAAATGAGGAAGTTCTTGACGATAGACTTCACGCATGTGACGGTTAGCATTATTGTCATGCGTACAAGAATACGTGATGTTCGCTAGACGATCCGCCAGTTTCACGAATGGCGCATAGGGCGTCTCTCGGATTCCCTGATAGTACTTTTCTCCGGCCCTTTCTGCACGCGTACGACCCTTGTCGTTGGTCAGAGCATAAACAATCTCGGTCGCCATAAGCGCCTGTTCCCGCCCCATATACTTTCGGGCAATCTTCATCACATCATTATACGTAACCCGAGCATCCTCTATGCTATCATGAAAATACGCGCCAAACAACAACGGTAACACATCCTCATCCCCCACACAGACTATATAGCCGTAGCGATAAACGCTATCCGCCACCATGTCAAGGTGCAAGGAATAAGGATGTACACCATCATAATGCTGATTCACACTGTCGTGAAGCCGATGCGCCGAGTCTTTAATCTGACCGATTACTGATTCATGAGCGGCCAAAAACCGCCGGAAGGTATCTTGTGTCATCGCCCTACTCGTCAACGAATCCTACGCGCAATCCAGATAAGAGCTACCGCGCCCACGACCGCCGTTCCGATCTCGCCAATCAAGCCACCCCATGAGATATTCAGACAACTGAAGATCCAGCCACCCACACATCCGCCAAAGACGCCAAGCACAAGATTCTTCAGAAAGCCGTAGCCTTCGCCACGCATCACCCAACCGGCAATACAGCCAGCAATGACGCCCACAATAAGTCCGTAAAACATAATGAATTATTTTAATAATTAAAAAATTGTTACATAACTAATCAGAATGTCCACTTCATGGCCAGCGTGGGAATCACATAGAAGCGGTTATTGATGCCGTCCATGGGCCATACGAGGTTATTCGAGACCTCCCATTCCGTACCAATGCTCCATTTGGCATCAGAATCCATCCCCCGCAGGCGCCACATATTCACCCAGAACTGCGGTTCACTACTCAAGACTAGATTTCCACTCACGCCTTTATCATACCACAAGTCACAATAGCCAGAAAACGTGAAAAGCCCCGTGGCAAAATGTAAGCCCCAGACCTCTGTCAACTGTACGCTGTGGTTCGAACCGCCATGATGTTCCTTATGGGCCAAGTACTTGTACATCAGCTGCACCGAGAACGTCTTCGAGAAATTACCGTTGTGCCAATTCCACGCGGGTCCAACTAAGTAAGCGTTGTCAAAGCTACCCGAAGCAGCATTCAAGCCACCATTAATCTCAAGATGCGCAGCGAAAGGCGCATCCCAGAAACGCAGTTCGCGCGAGAACTCACCATAACCGCTTCTTACACCGTGTTCAGCGATATCTGCATCAATGAAGAAATAAGTACTACCCCACTTGTCTGCCGTAAAATCCTCGACGGTTGCCGTCATTCGAGGGCGATTGGACAATTCGGAGCCGTATATATCATGCCCGAAGTCGTAATGGAATTGCACGTTCAACTGTGCATCGGCAGTGACCGCAGCCAATAGCGTGACGAGCAGAAAAAAGTATCTATTCATATGTGTCATTTTTGTTGCTTATAATATATAGTAAGGTATCTATCGGCCCTATTTCGTTGGAAAGGCAGTGCAAAGGTATGGTAAAAATGCGGAATTTGCAAAAAAAGTTCACGAAACGTTTGGTCATTTCACAAAAACAGACTATCTTTGCACCCGCTTTCGAGAAACAAAGCCTGCTGAGGTGTCAGCACAGAGGCAGAACTCGGAAGGGCGCTTAGCTCAGCTGGTTCAGAGCATCTGCCTTACAAGCAGAGGGTCGGCGGTTCGAATCCGTCAGCGCCCACGAAACAAAGTTGGCTCCGTAGCTCAACTGAATAGAGCATCTGACTACGGATCAGAAGGTTGTGGGTTTGAATCCCGCCGGAGTCACAAATCTTTGAAATCATGTTTGGGCGGATACCAGAGTGGCCAAATGGGGCAGACTGTAAATCTGCTGGTTGTTACCTTCGGTGGTTCGAATCCATCTCCGCCCACGGCTGCAATACCGGTCAAGTTGTTCTCAGAAAGTTTGCTTCATGCTAAGACGTAGCCTGGTATCGCGTAATTTCAAAGAAAATGCGGCAATAGCTCAGTTGGTAGAGCACGACCTTGCCAAGGTCGGGGTCGCGAGTTCGAGTCTCGTTTGCCGCTCTTACATGGTGCGTTAGTTCAGTTTGGTTAGAATACATGCCTGTCACGCATGGGGTCACGGGTTCGAGCCCCGTACGCACCGCCAAGAACACTTCTGATTTACAATCTCACAACCAACTTAACACCCTTCGGTGCGTTAGTTCAGTCTGGTTAGAATACATGCCTGTCACGCATGGGGTCACGGGTTCGAGCCCCGTACGCACCGCTACAAGAAGAGGAAAACTTCCAAATGAAGTTCTCCTCTTCTTTGTGTTTAGGAGGCCGGCCCCCTCTCTTGAGGAGAGAGGGGTAGGGGGAGAGGCCGGCCAAAAAAAAAGCCCAAGGCATTGTGCCCTGGGCTTTGCTTTAGGCGGCGGGGGGCCGCTTATGCGGGATTCGTGATTATTAGTCGATTTCTTCGTCGGCCTCGTAACCGCCCATCTCGCGGATGGCATTCTTCAGCATCGTATATTGCTGATACAGGTGGTTCACTGCCTCCTCGCCCTGAGTGTAGTCGTGCATTGGGCTCTTCAGGAAGAAGGAGAGGAAGCGCTGTGTGCCGTAGCGGCCTGCGCGTGCTGCGAGGTCGGAGAGCAGACAGAGGTCGAGGCATAGAGGTGCGGCGAGGATAGAGTCGCGGCAGAGGAAGTTGATCTTGATCTGCATGGGATAGCCCATCCATCCGAAGATATCGATATTATCCCATCCCTCCTTGTTGTCGTTGCGGGGAGGATAGTAGTTGATACGCACCTTGTGATAGTACTGAGTGTCCTCGTCATTGCCGTGGCCGTAGAGGTCAGGCTGCACATCCGGTTTGAGAATGGTCTCGAGGGTGGAGAGCTTGGACACCTCTTTTGTGCGGAAGTTGGCGGGCTCGTCGAGCACCAGACCGTCGCGGTTGCCGAGGATATTGGTGGAGAACCATCCGGAGAGGCCGAGGCAGCGGGTGCCGATCATCGGTGAGAAGCCGCTCTTCACGAGAGTCTGGCCCGTCTTGAAGTCCTTGCCGGCGATAGGCATCTGGGTCTTCTCTGCCAGTTCCCACATAGCGGGGATGTCAACAGTGGTGTTTGGAGCGCCCATGATGAATGGAGCGCCCTCGGTGAGAGCTGCATAAGCGTAGCACATTGACGGAGCCACATGCTCGCGGTCGTCGGCCTTCATCGCTGCTTCGAGAGCAGAGAGGCTATAATGCACCTTCTCATCTACGGGAACATAAATCTCTGTTGAAGCAGCCCAGAGAACAACGATGCGGGAGCAGCCCTTCTCTGCCTTGAAGCGGCGGATATCCTCGCGCAGGGCCTCTACCATCTCCCAGCGGGTCTTGCAGGGCTTCACGTTGTCGCCGTCGAGGCGCTTGGCATAGTTCTTGTCGAATGCAGCTGGCATGGGCTTGATGGCCTCCAGTTCCTCACGAACCGGCTCGATATCCTTCTCTTTCAGCACCTCTGCATAGATTGCAGACTGATAGGCATTGGCGGGATATACATCCCAGCAGCCGAACACGATGTCATCTAGCTTTGCGATAGGAACTATCTCGTTGTATTTAAGATATTTCTTATCTGCTCCTTTACCAACGCGGATCTTGTCATATTGAGTCATCGAACCGATTGGCTTGGCAAGTCCCTTGCGGGTCATCAGAACGCCAGTCATAAATGTTGTGGCTACGGCACCATTGCCGACTACAAGAATGCCCAACTTACCTTCAGCGGGCTTTACACTTGATTTTGTCATTTCTTAAATATAAGTTTATGAGTTTTTTTAAGTTTTTGAACTCGTCCTTTTTTTATTATTTTTATTAATTAGGTAGTTAATAAAGGTAGTATTTACGCTTTCTTTGTTCTGAATTGCGCGCAAAGTTACATATTTATGATGAAAAATAAAGTTTCCGAGCCTTTTTTTGTACCTTTGCGGGCTAATTTATGGTAAAATAGGACAATGAAAAGGATATTTGTTACTTTATTTTTGTTTTTTACGGTCACTTTTTGGACACTTGCGCAAGTTGCCGGCGTGGTGATTGATGCAAAAACAAGAAAACCGATGGAATTCGTCAATGTCTATTATGACAACGGACGCGGATTCGGATGTTTCACCGACGAGAAAGGACGTTTC
This sequence comes from Bacteroidales bacterium, assembly GCA_024690405.1. Classification (GTDB taxonomy): domain Bacteria; phylum Bacteroidota; class Bacteroidia; order Bacteroidales; family Bacteroidaceae; genus Physcousia. The sequence goes on along the minus strand of JAILCU010000004.1, from coordinate 3,011 downwards.
ATACTGAAAGAAGACTCCACCTGGCGCGAACTAACCATCAGCACCATGGGATATGAGAAGCAGGTGCTCCACCTCAGCCCCTTCGGGAAGAACAAGAACCTCTATGTGCGCCTGAAACAGGAAGGCTCCACACTGAAAGAGGTCACCGTAACCACCAGGAGAACAAAATACAGCCGCAAGAACAACCCCGCAGTAGAACTCATGAAGAGGGTGATCGCGCACAAGCGAACCAACGACCTCCATTCGAAGGACTTCTTCAGCTACACCTCCTACGAGAAGATGACCATGTCTATCAACGACGTCACCGACCGCATCTTCGAGATGGAAGAGGGAAAGAAATGGGCCTTCCTCAAAGACCATATAGAGCGACACCCGCAGACTGACAAACTCATTCTCCCACTTACCGTGGATGAGCAGCTCAGCCACACCTTCTACCGCAAGAACCCGAAGACAGAGAAGGAACTCATCAAAGCCAAATCCTCGAAGGGAGTCAACGAACTCATCAACACCGGAGAGATCCTGACCACATTGCTCAAGGACTGCTTCACCGACGTGAATATCTACGACGAGGAATGCCGGCTGCTACAGCTACACTTCAAAAGCCCGATTGCCAACTCCGCAATTTCTTTCTACAGATATTATATCCAGGACACCATAGCCATCGCTCCGAAAGACTCTGCCATCATCGTCGGATTCACCCCCAACAACCAGATGGACATCGGCTTCACCGGACAGCTCGTGATCCACAAGGACTCCACCTGGCAGGTGCTTCGCTCCGAACTGTATATCCCCAAGCAGGCCAATGTGAACTTCATCGAGAGCATCACCATAAATCAGGACTACGACGAACTGCCGTCGGGCGACCGGGTATGTATGACCAATGACATGCTCGTCGAGCTTAAGGTGGCCTCATGGCTCTCGCAGATGCTCGTCCAGCGCACCGTGCGCAACTTCGATTACACCTTCGATGAGATAGAGCCTAATGTGTTCAAGCGCATCAAGGGCACCACCTACCAGGAACCCGATGCCACCATGCACACCGAAGACTCCTACTGGCAGCAATACCGTAAGGAGCAGCTCACCGAAGCCGAAAGTCAGATGGGCGGACTGCTCTCGAGCATCACAAGCATGAAAGGCTTCAAACCCGTCATCTTCGTCGCCAAAGCTCTGATAAGCAATTATATTGAGACCTCCGACTCCACGGACACCAACAAGTTCGACATCGGCCCCATAAACACCATGATCTCACACAACCACTATGACAAGTGGCGCTTCCGCCTTTCCGGATACTCCACGGCGAACCTGAATCCCCACTGGTTCTTCGGGGGATACCTGGCTTACGGCACACACTCAAAGAAACTCTATGGGCAGGGCGAAATAGTCTATTCCATAAACCGCAAGGCTTATCTTACCCGCGAATTTCCCAAAAACAACATTCACCTGTCATACCGCAGAGACGTCACGGCCCCGTTTGAGAAATTTGTTCACACCGACAAGGATAATATGTTCCTCGCGCTGAAAGCATCCGACGTAGATCAGTACAACCTCATCAGCGAATGGAAACTGATGTGGGACCGCGAGTGGTACAATGGGGCCAAGGCCACCCTGCGCTTCACTCGGACAAACATGAAACCCGTGGACAAATTGTTCTATCAGCCCCTCGGAAGCGATGCCGCAGTCTCCGCCAGCGGAGACATATCCTCACTGCAGGAAGCCCCGGAAAAATACATCACGGGGATAAACCTCACAGAATTCTATGCCAGCGCAAGCTTCGAACCTGGTGCTACATTTATTAATACTAAGCAGCGGCGCATAAAAATTAACAAAGATGCCCCCATATTCTCCGTCAGCCACACCCTCGGAGTCAAAGGATTCTTGGGTGGAAACTACAACTACAACGTCAGCGAGGCCGGCATCTACAAACGCTTCTATGTGCCCGCAGGGTGGGGATATACCGACTTCGACATCAAAGCCGGAATCCAATGGAACAAAGTGCCCTTCCCGCTGCTGATACATCCCGCTGCCAACCAGAGTTACATACTCGAGGACTTCACCTTCAATCTTATCGCCAACTACGAATTCCTCAATGACCGGTATGTACAGCTTATGTGGCAATGGGATTTATGCGGAAAAATCCTCAACCGAATACCACTAATCAAAAAACTGAAATGGCGCGAACATATCGGTGTCAACGTCCTGTGGGGAACCCTCACCGACAGGAACAACCCCGTCAAATCGGGATTCAACGACAGCGACCTCTTTTACTTCCCGGGACATTTCATCCAAAATGAAGACGGCGTCGTCAGTTATGAGAACAACACCGTCATCATGGACCCCAAAACCCCCTATGTCGAACTGCGCGTAGGCGTCCACAACATCTTCAAACTCTTCCATGTGGAATATGTGCGCCGCCTCACCTATAAAAATAACCCCGGAACACACAAAAACGGCATTCGATTCATGTTCCGAGTGATGTTCTAAGCCACATTTTTATACATTTTCGTGTAAATAATATTTTTACTGCCCCTGATGCCCATCAAAAGGCATTGGGGGCTTTCCTTTTCCTCTATTTGGCATCAAAAACATCTATCTTCACCGCTTCTCTAAAGTTGCCCTAATGGGATTATTAGAAGCTCTTAGATTGTGATAAGAGATTCGGCCATTGGCCTCTGCATCGCGCCAGCTTAGACTGTAGGCAACGCGCGCGTGCCTCTGAAGCAATGAAAGCAGCAGGTTGGCAATGAGTGTGACCCATATTTGGATCTTTATTGCATTGGCACTTTCCCTGTAGAAGTATCTGAGTGGGAAGTTCTGCTATTGGGAGTGCATAATCTGTTCCCTCCCAAAGGTAAAAAATGCTCAGCTATATCGTAAGCGTATCCGCTTTGACGCCTTGCTAACATCCCGATAAGTTTCTACCTTTGCATACTCGTTTTTAAGGATTATGCAAATATGGAAAAACTGACAGCAGGTGCCCTTTATGAAAAGACCTGGCACCTTTTTATTTCTGA
>JAILCU010000139.1 GCA_024690405.1 Bacteroidales bacterium | reverse complement strand
AGCATTCTTCTCTTCCAGCTCTGCGGGCTCCATATCAGCGTGAGCCTCAGCGTAGCGAACCTTGAAGTCCTCGCGAATCTTCTCGAAGGCCTCTGCGCGGGCGTGCTTCTCGAGAGCCTGCTTCGTAACGTCGTAGGCGGGTTGGTAGCACTCTTTGTTCACCTGTTCGCGGAGTTCCTCGTCGTTGACCTCGTGGCAATATTCGCGCTTGACGTCGGTGCCGAGTTCCTTGCTGAGTTCCTTCTGCAGGCGGCACATGGGCTTGATGGCCTCGTGGGCCACTTTCAGGGCCTGGAGCAGATCCTGCTCAGACACTTCCTTCATCTCGCCCTCCACCATCATGATGTTCTCTTCGGTGGCGCCGACCATGATGTCCATGTCGGCTTCCTTCATCTGTTCAAAGGTGGGGTCAACGATATACTCGCCGTTCAGACGGATGACGCGGACCTCCGAGATGGGGCCCTCGAAGGGGATGTCGGAGCAGCTGAGGGCGGCACTGGCGGCAAAGCCGGCGAGTGCGTCGGGCATGTCCACGCCGTCGGCAGAGTACAGGTTCACATTCACATACACCTCAGCATGGTAGTTGCTGGGGAAGAGGGGACGAAGTGCGCGGTCGACGAGGCGACAGGTGAGGATTTCGTCATCGTTTGCCTTGCCTTCGCGCTTCGTGAAGCCACCGGGGAAACGGCCGGCAGCGGCATATTTCTCGCGATATTCTACTTGAAGGGGCATAAAATCTGTGCCGGGCACAGCGTCTTTTGCGGCACATACCGTGGCCAGAAGCATGGTGTTGCCCATGCGCAGCATCACGGCGCCGTCGGCTTGCTTGGCAAGCTTGCCAGTCTCGATGGAGATCTCGCGACCATCGGGCAGCTGGACTGTCTTTGTGATTACGTTCATCTTAGGTTTCTGATAAATAAAAAATGCGTCAAAAAAATAACTTTTTCTCTTGTAAAAACGTCCACGTATGCGATACGTTCCTTAAAAAACCGCGCAAAGGTAGCAATAATAATCCGAATACAAAAACTTCCCCCCCTTCTTTTCTCCACCTAACCCGCAAAATCCCCCTTTTTACGTTTTTTTAAGTTCTTTCCTTAGTTTCAAGTTCCAAGTTTCAGGAACCCTTAACCTCTTAAACCCTTAAACGACCCTTAAACCCTTAACCTCTTAACCTCTTAACCTCTTAACCTCTTAACCTCTTAACCTTTTAACCTCTTAAACCCTTAACCTCTTAACCTCTTAACCTCTTAACCTCTTAACCTCTTAAACTTTTAAACCCTTAAACCGCGCCGAAGGCGCCTCACCCCGCGCTCCGCTCGCCCCCTCCCGTCCACGCCCACGTGAAGCAAGACAGATGAATCTCTGGAATCTCTTCGACGGCAGTGAGAGCGCTGAACATGGTGCTGCCGGTGGTCATGACGTCGTCGATGAGCATGAGGTGCTTCCCTTCGAGACCCTGGACGCGATCTGTGACAAAAATGTTACGGGCGTTTTGGCGCCGTTGCTCTGAGGTGAAATGGGTCTGTGATTCACGCTCTGCAATACGGCGAAGGACGTCGGAACGTACCGGCACATTCAGCGCTGCTCCAAGTCCTTCGGCGATCAGCAGGGCTTGGTTGAAACCGCGGTAGTGGAGACGGGCTGGCGTGAGGGGGAGGGGAACAAGGAAGTCGATGCCCTCAAAGAGACCTGTCGGTGCCAGCAGACGTGCTGCTGTTTGTCCCATCCATGCACCGAGGGGATAGATGCGGCGGTATTTCAGGGAATGGATCAGGGAGGCTGCAACGTTATTGTGCCGATAGCGGGTCAATGCACCCATACGCACCAGCGCATGATGATGCCCCCACTGCCTTATCCGCGCATTGCAGGTCCAGTCATGCACGCTTTCCAGCGGAAGGTTAAGCTGACAGTGGGCACACACCAGCCGTTCTTCCAAAGCCAACCTCGTGCCGCATCCGCAACACAAACGAGGAAGAAATAAATCAAGCAAAGCACCCATAAAAAGACACCTTTTTCTTTTATGAAGAACTACTTATTCTTTTTCTTTTATGAAGAACTACTTATTATTATGAACTACTTATTATGAACTACTTATGATGAACTACCCTTGTTTATGAATGATGAAGCGCCCCTTTTATTCTTTATTCAGTGCCTCCTTTATTGTTTAAGAGAGCTGTCAAAGCCGTGAATGGGGTGGGCCGATGATGGATGGAAATGCTGCTTGGGATGGAGGTGCTGCAGAGCAGATGAGGCGGAGAAAGAGGCGCTTAGGTGCGCCGCGAACGGTAGCGGTCTTCGTCTTCATCGTTGAGCATGGACAGATACGAGCGATAACGGCTTTCCGCAATCTCGTGGCGCTCGAGGGCCTGCAGCACGGCGCATCCGGGTTCGTGGGTGTGGGTGCAGTTACCGAACCTGCAAAGGCGTCCGGTCTCAAAGATCTCGCGGAAATAGTGGGATACCTCCTCACGCTGGAAGTCGAAGGTGCCGAAGCCCCGTATGCCGGGGGTGTCGATGATGGCTCCGCCGCCGGGGAGATCGTACATCTCGGAGAAGGTGGTGGTGTGCTGCCCCTGGTCGTGGGCGGTGCTGATGCGCGCGGTGCGGGCCCTGGCCCCGGGCACGAGGCGGTTGAGGAGGGTGCTCTTGCCGACGCCGCTGTTGCCGCTGAGGAGGGTGATGTTGCAGGTGATGAGCTGGTTGAGTTTGTCCAGTCCTTCTCCGGTAACGGCCGACACGGCCACGCAGGGGTAGCCGATGAGGCGGTACAGGTTCATGACGAGCCCGAGGTAGTGCCTCTCCTCGTCGCTGTAGAGGTCGGCTTTGTTGAAGATGAGGAGCACGGGCACGCGGTAGGCCTCGGCAGAGGCGATGAAGCGGTCGATGAAGGTGGTGCTGGTCTCGGGGTGGGCCACGGTGATGACGAGTCCGGCCAGGTCGATATTGGCGGCGATGATATGGCTCTGCTTGGAGAGGTTGGAGGCGCGGCGGATGATGTAGTTGCGGCGCGGCAGGATGTCGGTGATGAAGCCTCCGTCGGTGGTGACGCGGTCGCCGACGGCCACGGGGTTGGTGCTGCGAATGCCTCGCAGACGGAAGGTGCCTTTGATTTTACACTGCAGAATTTGGCCGTCGTCCGTCCGGACGTCGTACCAACTTCCTGTATTGCGTATGACGAGACCTTGCAAGGGGGGGTGAGTTTTTAAGTTCTTGAGTTTTTAAGTTCTTGAGTTCTTGAGTTTTTGGGTGGCTGTGAAGAAAAAGACTGGTGTCTTTTTCAAAGCAGACTTCTCAGCGCTCGGCTGGTGCAAGGCATGTTTATCATAGCCGCAGCAACAGACGGAGAAGCGCGTGAGGGAAGTGAGTTCTTAAGTTTTTTGAGTTCTTGGGTGGGGATGATATGGCGGGCGAACCGCCATACACTCGACCCAAGGGAAGTGAGTTCTTAAGTTTTTAAGTTCTTTGGCAAACTGCAATAAAATGATTGGGTATCGTTTTAGAAGCAGACTTATACCGTCATGATCTCCTTTTCCTTGGCGGCAAGGAGTTCTTCGATTTTTTTGACGTAGTGGTCGTGCTTTTTTTGGAGGTCGGCTTCACCGTCTTTTTGGAAGTCTTCGCTGAGCCCTTCCTTGACGGCTTTCTTGAGTGCTTCGTTGCCGTCGCGCCGCGCGTTTCGCACGCTCACGCGCGCCTGTTCTCCTTCTTTACCGCACTGTTTGGCGAGTTGTTTGCGTCGCTCCTCGGTGAGGGGCGGAATGCCGATGCGGATGATTTCGCCGTTGTTCTCGGGCATGATGCCGAGGTCGCTGTTGATGATGGCTTTCTCGATGATCTTGAACATCGACTTGTCCCAGGGCTTGATGGCGATGGTGCGTGCGTCGGGGGTGGTGACAGCGGCGCAGTTGTTGATGGGCACCATGGACCCGTAGTTGTCGACGCGGATGCCGTCGAGCAGTTTGATGTTTGCTTTGCCGGCGCGGATGTGTGAGAGTGCCTCCTCGAGGTACATCACTGCTTCTTCCATACGCTCCTCGGCGTCGGAGAGGATTACTTTGTATTCTGCCATATTAGTAGTTTTAAGTTTGTAAGTATGTAAGTTCTTGAGTTTTTGAGTTTTTGGGTGGGGATGATATGGCGGACGAACCGCCATACACTCGACCCACGGTGGGGGAGGCGCTTGAGGTTTGAGGTTAAAGTTATATTGATTAATGAGCCCACTTTAAAAAGAGGTAGTTTTTAAACACATTGATATTCGGTTGTCTTTTTACAAGATTTACCGAGTGAAACATAGCAGACTGTTGGTCTAAGAATTTGAATCATTAAAATCACCTTCATCTTGCAGAATGCTTC
>JAILCU010000133.1 GCA_024690405.1 Bacteroidales bacterium | reverse complement strand
TTCTCAGATTTGACTCCAGCCAAGATTTTGGATTATGACAAATGGCTTAGAGCAGAAGGAGACCGTACAGATGTAACTATTAAGAGCTACCATAAGCGACTCCATCGCTATGTGCTGAAAGCCTATGAATACGGATATATTACCCGTGACCCTTATAAATCTGTCACGATTCCCACTGGCCATTCTTCAGAAAGACGTCCACTTTCAGAGTGGTAATTCGTGAAAGGCATTTGTGGTAATTCGTGAAAGACATTTGTGGTCATTCGTGAAAGACATTTGTGGTCATTCGTGAAAGACGATCAGCGGGCATTTGTTAATTGCTATTTCTTGCATCTTGCATCTTGCATTAAGGTCGGGGGAAGGTGAGTTATTTGAGTTGTGAGCGCGTCGTTTGCTAATGAACAATGATTACCGTTTTAATACTTACCTCTGAGTCCGTTTGAGGATAGCAGCAGCGGAGCCGTACAAGGGCCTACGTAGGCCGTAATATCTGCGCTGGCCACCTTCTGGTCTACAAAACCGAATTTCAGCTGAAAGGCCACGCCTGATGACACCGTACCATCCAGACTGATCTCCGCATCGGGCTCTTTCTTTTCCGCCGTCCATGCATTATGAAGCAGAATTGACGAGATTTACGCAAAAAGCATATTGGAAAAGTACGTCGTAATGAGAAATGATGTATCTTTGCGACATCATTCCGCACTATGTTTCCTCTATAACGCCATCAACGATCCAACTGTATATAACCACAAAATAAGAAAGCGATATGGAAAAAGAAATTAGCATCCAGGGTGAGAAGCGTCAAACCTGGATAGATTGGCTACGTGTGAGCGCATGTTTTATGGTTTTTGTCGTTCATAGTACCGAACCTTTCTACCTTGGCGGCGAGGGGGCGCTCATCCTCACTCCGTCAGATGTCTATTGGGCGGCGTTCTTCGACAGTTTCGTGCGTGCCTGCGTTCCGCTTTTCATCATTGCTTCCAGTTATTTGCAATTCCCTCTCCACTACTCCACCGGCGAATTTGTGCGTCGCAGGGCAGTGCGCATTCTGGTGCCCTTCATCATCTGGACGCTCGTCTATGCGTTGGTCTTGGGAGAGCCTATGCAGAACCTTCATGATTTGGTTTATAACTTTAACTATGCAGCCGGTCATCTGTGGTTCGTGTATATGCTTCTGGGCGTTTACGTGATCATGCCATTGCTCTCGCCTTGGGCCGCTCATGTCAGTCGCCGCGAATTGGAGGTTTATCTGATATTGTGTCTTTTCACCACCACGTTCCCGCTATTGCGCGACTACCTCGCTGATGGCGAACTCACGGTTATCTATGGTCCCTCGGGTCTTCCGCGCCAGGCTGTTTATCCTCTCTGGGGAGAGTGCAGTTGGAATGCTTATGGCATTTTCTACTATCTGTGCGGTTTCATCGGTTACCTGCTTTTGGGTCTATACTTCCGTCGTTTTGTCGGTGAGTGGTCATGGCATCGAACAATAGCGGTTGCCTTCCCTGTCTATCTCGTAGGTTTTGGCATCACCTTCGGTGGGTTTGTCAGCAGAGCCTTCGAGTCTGCCGCATGCGGTTTTCCCGTCGGTGGTCCGGTGTCTTTGGCGGTATGGTGGGAGACGACTTGGACCAACGACACCATCGGCGTGGCGCTGATGGCGATCGCATGGATACTGTTCTTCCGTAAAATCAATGCCGAGGGTCGTTTCTATCGTCACGTGCTGCTGCCTGTCTCCAACGCCAGTTATGGTATATACTTGATGCACCTTCTCATCCTCGTCCCGATGAGCGGAGTCATCCGTGAAAGTTTTGGCATCGGCACAGAAGGGCACTTGGGGATCTTGACGACCCCTGTCGAGATTCTCCTCTCCTCCGTCTCGGCTTTCATCCTCGTCACGTTTATTTCACACCTCCTCCATCGTATTCCTAAACTGGGGAAATACATTATCGGATAAGTCGAGGGTGATATGTTCCTTCGCCAGGTATTTACGAATCTCCAACAACAGGCTTGGCAACGAATTTGACCATAAAATTGTTACCGGACACCAATACTTTCATGTAGAATTTTGCCTGCTCCTGCTGTACAGACGAGAGCACTGAGAGACTGTTGGCTTACTGTCCATGCTGCTCGATAAAACAAACGTTAGCGCTTCAAGCGGTGTAGAAAGATTCGTAGGCGCGGGCAACGATGAAATGGTCGTGATGACGACGGATGTACTCGAGGCTGTCGAGTTGGAGTTGACGGACATCTTCCGCTCCAGAGAGAAGGCGGTGGGCGATTTGATCATAGACATCCTGCTCAGTAGGTTGGACGTTGATGATGGGACGAAGGTCGTGTTCACCAAGGAGGTCGTAGTGCTCGGGTTCTCCGCCTCCGACGAGGATGAGGCCCTTCGCCATGGCGAGGAGTCCGTTCATTCCGGGGGTGTAGCTGTAGAGCTGGTCAAGGAGGACGTGACTGGTGTTCATCATCTCCTGATATTGGGCAAAAGGAACACTTTCGGCCTTGACGATTTCCATGCGGTCGGGATAATCGGCGGCTAAACGCTGAAGAGCGTTTAACATAATGTCGGTCCCTTTATAGGCGGAACGGGAGCGCTGAATGCCTATGAAGAAACGAATGGGCATCTCTCCCAGAAAGAAAGACCCACTCTGCCCTGCGGGCATCTCTCCCGTGGAGGGAGAGAGGGGCTGGCGCGAGGTATGGGATGGGGATGGTGAGGGGGTGTGAGGGGATGGTGAGGGGGTATGAGGGGATGGTGAGGGGGTATGAGGGGATGAGGTGGGGATAAGGGTGGAGGTTGGGGTAACGGCAGCGCGGTTGATTGGGAAAGGGATAAAGCGGGTCTTGTCGGGATAGTAGGGACGGTAGCAGGCTTCGTATTCATAGAGTCCGGTGATGATGCCGTCGCAATCGTCGGCGATGCGCTTGTTGAGATCGCCTTTGGGTCCGTGGAGCCAATCGGCAATCATGGTTTGCATGAAGGGATAGTCGCGCAGCTGGCTGCCGAAGTTAAAATCGGAATAGCGGAAGGTGCGGCAATCCATGCCGACCTTGACCCAGAAATGATCAATGCCGAAGGCGCCGAGGAAAACGCGACCGTTGTGACGACGGAGGTACTGATAGAAGGGCCAGAGGCGCTCGGCCTTGAGGTCGAGGAAGACGGGGTTGATGATCTGGACGATGTCGTAGCCTCGCAGTTTCGGCCATGTGCGCGCTATATTATAAAGGTAACGTACAGTACCAACGCCCCGGCGGAATGGTGAAGGAGCATCGATATTCGTACGACGAAGATCGATATCGCGCGGATAATTCTTCCACCCGTCGCCATCAGAGACGACCGTGACATCATGACCAAGGGAACGCAGTCCCTCAGCAAGGGTCCAATGGACGTTGGAATATTCGCCGATTAAGAGTATTTTCAAGTTTAAACCGATTAGTGAGGTAAAACGATGGCGGGAGGAGGAAAGAAGGGGGACCCTCGGACCCCCGGGCACTGTAACAGGGGGGGATGAAGGGCAGGATTGGCGGCAGAGGAAGCGGGGGAAGGCGCCGGTTATTTCACCAGCACCTTCTTACCATTTATGATGTAGAGACCACGTGTCAGGGTGGCATCGGGAGAGAGACAACGACCCGAGAGGTCGAAGACAGAAGTGGTGTGGACGGGCTTGCCCACGGCACGGTTGTCCTCGATGTCGCGGAGTGCGGTCAGGGATTCTGGAATCTCGGTGAGAGTGAGGGTGAAACGGTCGGCACTCCACCAGGCGGTGGCAGAGGAGGACATCTGCATGGAGATGGTGAGCGTGTCGCCATGAGCAAGTTTGATGGCAGGAGTGGTGACCTTTTGCCATCCGTTGGGATAGTCGCTGCCGCTTGCAGTGGTTGCCCCCGTGCCCACGAAAGACTGGCTGACGGCGTCGTCACCTGCAGTAGCAGTGAGGGTCAGCGTGGCAGTGTTTTGTCCGCGCAGAAGAGCACTGAAGGTATATGTGCCTTCGGGAAGTCCTGCAATCTCCTGCGATAAGGTGGAGGTGTAGGCTCCGCTCTTCCATTTATTCCAATAAGCATTGTTGCTATCGCTGTTGAAGGACTCAGCGTCAGCCTTGGTTTCAACATTGGAGGTCGTCCAACCGTAAGAAGTCTGGCGGTTGCAATCGGGGTTGACGATGAAACGTGTGGCGTCGAGGCCCCCTTCGACCTCAGGCATGAGATTGTAGAGCGCTACATCAGCCTTGGCGTATTCGTTTTCGAGCTCTACGTCGGAGAGGTCGTCAACGCGATGCAGGAGGAAGTTGTCGCCGCCGGCCCAGCGAGCCGCCATGGTACCCAGGTTGCGGATGCCCACGCGCAGCTGACCATCGGTGACTATGATGCGGTCAAGCGAGAGCGTCGTCCCTTCGGGGAGGGAGGCGGCATCGTTAGCGAGATCGAGATCGGTCGTAACAGGAGCGAAGTAGAGATGGTTGGAAGTGAGGGCGTACAAACCGACAGCACCGTTGACTGTAGCGCCTTCTACGCTGTTGGTGGTGTTGAAGACCTGTGCGGCGAGGCTATAGATGCCAGGCTCGAGTTCCGTGAGTTCCTGATAGTAGTCGAAATTCATTTTGGCAGCCGTTGGATCCCACACCTCGAAGTAGGTGTCCCCCGTGCTCTTCGTGTAGCCATTCTGTGCTTCGCGCGAAAGAGTCCATCCCTCGACGCTGTTCTTGGAGGTTGCTTCGATGGTGGGATTTACGAGAAGACCGAAGGAAGTGCTGCTGTAGCGTGTGCTGCCGGTGGTGGTAGTAACAACGACACGGAAGCTGTCGCCCGAGGCATTCATGCCATTGGTGGAGATATTGGATATATTGAGTGTTTGGGAGTCGAAGCGCCAGCGGTCGGTGATCTCGGCAACGTTCTCCCATTCTCCGCAATCATTGAGTCGTTGCACAACCAGGGATTCGGTAAGATCAGCATTGGGATTGGTGATGGTGAAGGAGACCTTGGACTTGTCGTCGCTGAGAATCATATCGAAGGAGGGATCCTTGGCGGAAGGTGCCCACCAGTTAGGCACTTTCTGCATCTTGGCATTATAGGCAAAGGTGGAGCGAGTGTCGCGATAGACCTGTCCGGCCGGCGTCACCCATCCATCGTCCCAGCTAATCATCGCACGGTACCAGGTGTCCCAGTTGTAGATAGAATAGCGCTCAACGAAACTGCAAGTATCGAGCATCTCCACGATAGATTGGATATTACGCCTTACCTCCTCGTACTGGTTGCTTGAAATGTCAGCAGTCCACGAGGCGCCGTAGTTCCACTCGGTAATCCAAATGGGGCGCTTAGTGTTGTCGTAAATGCTCTTGAGGCGACTATACCATGCCGATGCGCCGTTGGCCTCATTGGGTCCCCAGTAGGAATGGAAGGCAACAAAGTCGCAGCGGTACGCCATATCATCGACATGACCGATATACTCGGTAAGCCAACTGGCATCAGTGGGCGACGGCGAACCGATGCGGGCACCAGAAGGGAGGAAGTCGGGTGTCTTGGTGCAAGCCGTCCAAGCAGAGATGGCTCCGCCGCAGTCGCAGTTATCGTGCTGCTCGCTGTGCTCCGGCTCGTTCATACTGAGGGCTGCGGTGCTCTCATAGCCGTTGATGGTAGACATAGAAGGCCACCAGATATGCTGTCGGATGGGGATATATTCGAGGTTCTCGGTGGACTTACGGTCGGCGCTCCAGGTGTAGAACCAGGTGGCGCGAACCTTCTTGCACTCTGTTTGATTGGCACTCTGTCCGGTGGTGCTGCACCACCCTTTCTTAGAGACATATTGCCAGGGACGGATATGGATGGATGAGATGCGACGGTCGAGGGCCGTGGGCAACGTGTTCACAACGAGGTCGGCGTGGTCGGCCACATAGACCCGGCTGTAGCCTTTGCCTTCTCTGTCGGAGGCCACGGTGGCCATATAACCGCGACGAAGGATGAAGCTGCGCGTGGTGTTGTTGCGGGTGGACATCGTGGTGTGGTTGCCGTCAGCAACATTGTAGCGCGTTCCTTCAAGGTTAGGTTCGCTGTAAATGGTCATCGGCTGCAAGGTGGAGCCGGCGCGTAAGGGGATAACGGCAGCGCCGTTGAGGTAGATGGCGACGCGGCAGTTGGTACCGTTAGTGGCAGTGGCACCCTTGATGCGCACATAACGCAGGTATTTAGAGATGACATCGCTTGGCATAATGTTATCGAAGATGAGCCACGTACCCAGACTCTTGAGGTTGACGCGCGAGGAAGTGCCGACGATGGCATTGTTAAGGGCCTTGATATGGATGTCAACGGTATCTTCGCGCTCAATGGTGGCATTATTAAGCTGGTAGTAGTCGACCGCTTTGGTGCCAATGGCGCTGGTGTAGTCAGAGGAGACATAGGCACTGAGAGAAGTGGAGAGGTCGCCATCGGTGGTAGGAACAAGATGAAAGAGAGCATGCGAGCCCTTGTTCTTATCGTAGTAGACACTAACATAATCATCACCGCTGTGGCCACCATCGATGCCCATCCGGCGAGAGGTCTTGCGCTTGTTGACGAGTTCCTGGTCAAGGCCTTCGTTGGCACGCCAGCAATAGGCATCCGCAGTGCTCTTGGCGGACTGGAAGACCACGGAATAGGAATCGGATGTACTGGAAGCGAGATAACGTCCGGTGGATTTCTGTCTGAGAAGCACATAACCCGATGTGGGCGCCTCCTCGGCTACGAAGATGTAGTCCTCGGCGTGATCGGCGGAGAAAGCAGAGAGCGCGGGCGTGGTACCGTCCTGACTGGAACCCAATACTTTTTCATAGACGCTGTTGACGATGAAATACTCGTTCCCAGGAACGAGGGCAGCTGTAAGCGTCGCAGAGACGCTCACCATCAGCAAGATAAGAATGCAGATTTTTTTCATTGCGTGTATAGTGTTTGTTGGTGAATACCAATAGGGTTAATCCATGCCTTTGATGCCCTTTTCCCACCAGCGGACATACGCCTTTTGTTGCCAGTCGAACAGGCGTGGGCTGAAAAGAAGCCAATAGCCCGGTTTCCAGCGGTAACGGAGAGGCAGACGGGAGGGACGGAAGGTGTGAAGGATGGTTGTGAAGCGTTGAGGTAGCGACTCGACAAACGAGGCGGGGAAGTCCCGACGGTGATGAAGGAAGAAACGGTAGCAACCGAGGAAATTGTACCAGCGCTGCCCTTCGAACTGATGCAGGACCTTTTTCTCCACATGTTCCTGTCGAAGGCTGAAAAGCAGACTGAGATTGGCTTCCATCAAATCCAAACGAAGCGGACTGAACTGCCTGGTCGAGGAGCCATCGTGCTGACGATAATAGTAGATGCCGCTGCAACAACGCACTTCGCGACTGTGAAGATAATGCAGATGAGAGGTGTTGTCGTCGCTATACAAACGGCACGAGGCATCATAGGGGTATGTGCGGTTGATGGCGGTGCGCGTGACGTAGAGTCCGTGCAACTGCCAACCGTTGAGACTCAACTTGAAGGCGTCGGCACCAGAGAGGAAGCCGGCGGAAAGCAATTTGTCGGGAAAGGGATGAAGGCGCTCGTCGCCCTCCTTATTATTATAATATAAGGTGAAGGCAACACTGTCTGTTAGGGGATAGGCGGTAAAGACGTCCACGGCCGACTGTAGTGCATCGGGCGACAGCCAGTCGTCGGCATCCACCATACACACCAGCGGGGCACGGACATGCTTCAAAGCCAGGTTACGAGCCACGGCCTGACCGCTGTTGACCGGCGTCTGCAGCACCTCGACACGTTCGTCGCGAGCGGCATATTTGCGGAGCAACGCCAGGGTGCCGTCAGTAGAACAGTCATCAACGCAGAGCACCTGGACCTGACGCAGGGACTGACCCAGAAGCGAATCCAGACACCGGGGCAAGGTGCCCTCGGCATTGTAAGCAGCAACGAGGATGGAGACGGCAGTCATCGGCGGGAAGTGAATCGTTGGTGAAGGCGTTGGACAATAGCAGACTCGCGCAAAAGCACCTTGTAACTGGCTGCAACCGAGAGTAGGAAAAGAAGCAGACCGACCGCATATTTCCAACCAACCGGCAAGACCAGACAAGCCACAATTGCAAGAAAGAGGAAAGTACCCTGAATGAGAGTATGGAGCCATGTGGAACGCTCGAGGCGGAAGGAATAAATCCTACGATAACAAGTGCCCACAAGCATGAAATCGAAGAACGAAGACAGAGAGAGGCCGATGCCAATCCCGTGCAGTCCCCAAAGGAGATAGCAACCGATGACAGCCCCCAACATGAAAAAATCATAGATAATTTCCATCAGCAGGAAAAGCCGGGAATCACCTCGCGCCAAGGCCGTGTAGGCAATCGGCACGGAGAGACAACGAAAGAACATATAAAAGGCGGCACAAACCGTCATTCCCACGGCCGGCAGGAACTCCTCGGTATAAAGCAGTTGAAGAAGCAACGGCATCATCACGATGAGGGCAATGAGCATGGGAGAAAGGAGAAGCATACAAGCCCGGATCTGACGGTTGATGGTCTGATTGCGACGCAGGACATCATGATTGACGCTGGAGAGACGAGGGAAAAAGTCGGACTCCAAAGCGGTGAAGATGACACCGGCATAAGCCACCATCATGGTGTAGCCGACCCTGTAATAGCCCAAGATGGTCTCAGAACTATGCTCTTTCAAAAACGACTGCAACACCACGGCCACAGCTGCGCTGACCACACCAGTGAGAACATAAGGGATTCCAATGCGAAGAAGCGGAAGACCAGCGCAGAACACAGCTTTGGAGAAAGGAGCAACACGCCAGGCATACAAAGGAACCGTGAAACAGAGATGTATAAGCATGATCGCCACCGCCGTGCAGTCGAGGGAAAGGATAATACCCCGAGTGCCCATAGACCAGAAGAACGGTACCGTGAGGCAGAAAGTGGCAATCGCTGCAATCAGCGAAATGAAAGCAACACGTTTCAACCGGCGCAGTCCCTTCAGTAACGAGATCTCGCCACCCGTGATGATCATGCCGATGACCATCGGAGCGAGAAGGGCAACACGCACGTCGTAAATGGCAGCGGCAATCGCACACAAAAGAACAGCCACGGCAGACGACCACAGGCACCACGTGCGCACAACCCGGATGAAGGAACGGATGGCGGCAGCGTCGCCCTCCTCAAACAATTCGGAGAGGTGTTGTACCGACGAGATAGGGATCCCGAAGTTGGAACAATTGTTGACGAAATCCGTGATGGAAGAATAAAAACCCATCAAGCCGATACCCGCGGCTCCCAGAAACTTGGAAGCCAGCTTATTGCGGACGACCCCGATAAGGATATTGATGCCCTGTACGCCACCGAAGACCCCCGTATATTTCAATACGTGGTCGAGCGTCGCGTCATCATGTTTTGGCGTTTCTGACATCATTTTTTTAAGAAAAGTGCTGCAAAGATAGTGATTATTATGAGAATTACGTATCTTTGCACCCAAAATTTAAATAAATATATCAAATACACCTTATTTAATTAAAGAAATGGCAGGATATTTAGTGGACGATACGCGCAAAGTTACCACGCATCGCCTCTTTGAAATGAAACAGAGTGGCAAAAAAATAGCCATGCTGACATCGTACGACTTCACTATGGCCAAAATCGTAGACGGAGCCGGCGTCGATGTCATCCTTGTCGGCGATAGTGCCTCGAACACGATGGCAGGCAATGTCACGACCCTTCCCATCACCATCGACCAGATGATCTACCATGCACGTAGCGTCGTCCGTGGCGTGAAGCGTGCCCTTGTCGTGTGCGACATGCCTTTCGGTACCTATCAGGTGGACCCTCAGGATGCCGTGCGCAACGCCGTTCGCATTATGCAGGAGACGGGTTGCGACGCGTTGAAGTTGGAAGGCGGTGTAGAGATTATTCCCGCTATCAAGCTTATCCTTGATGCCGGCATTCCCGTTATGGGACATTTAGGACTGACACCACAAAGTATCAACAAATTCGGCACTTACGCTGTTCGCGCCAAGGAAACCGAAGAAGCCGAAAAGTTAAAGTCTGACGCCATCGCTTTGTCAGAGGTGGGCTGTTTCGCCATCGTATTAGAGAAAATACCCGCCCAGCTGGCCACGGAAGTCACCCAAAGCGTTCCCGTGCCAACCATAAGTATCGGTGCCGGCGGGCAATGCGACGGTCAGGTGCTCGTGATCCACGACATGCTGGGCATGAACCAAGGTTTCTCACCCAAATTCCTCCGTCGCTATGCGAACCTGCATGAGGTGATGACAGACGCCATTGGACAATATGTGACCGACGTGAAGAGCGGCGACTTCCCAAACGTGAACGAACAATACTGATCGGAGACATATATATTTCCCTTTTTGTCAAAAATAAGCGGTGCGGGCCTACAAAACCCGCATCGCTTTTTATGTTTCATAACATATTTTATAAAAAGAAAGGCAAATTATGCTTTCAGATGTGAAATTTGTTGTAACTTTGACACCAATCAAGGCCGAAATGTGCCTTTTTACTAACTAACATAGGCCCCAAACAGAGGGTTTGACCAAAAAGAAATCAATTCATCAACATTAATAACAACATGCAAAACAGTATTCTTAAGCGAAGACTTGCAAAAAGCGCAAGCTACGCGTGTGCTGCTCTTCTGCTATTAGGCGGAGGCGTGAGTTTCTCGTCCTGTGAGGACGACCTGCTCACTGGAACGCCAACGTGGCTTGGCAGTAGCATCTATGAAGAACTGGAGAGCCGAGGTTCGTTTACGCAGACCTTAGCTCTCATCAATGACCCCGACTTGTCGGAAACCAACTATCCCGACTTGTTGCGCCGTTCAGGAAGTATGACCCTCTTCGTTGCCGACGATGCGGCCTGGAACCGTTATCTGGCAAAGAGAGGGGTCACTTCTGTTAACCAGTTGCCTAAATCGGAGAAAAAGAATCTCCTGAAATCAGCGATGATCAACAATGCTTATCTGATTGAGCTGCTCAGCAACACGCCCGGCGATCCTCCTACGGAGGGCGCCTGCATCCGTCGTGCTTCGCGCGTGGATGTCACCGACTCCGTGCTGGTGCTCCCGCAAGAGGACTACCCTGCCCTGAATCCCAACCGCATTGATGCCGACGGCAACCAGACCGACTACTGGTCAGTTGTCCGCGACCGTCCGGCCATCAAGGTCATCAACCGTTATGTAAACGATGGCGGTTATAACGATGACCCCGCTCCGATGGTTCACTTCCTGCCTAAATATCTTTCCCAGAACAACATCACTGGAGAAGACCTGGAGTTGCTGACCAACGGTGCAATCAAGAACGAAGCCGGAAGCACGGAGCGCAGCTATGTCAACGGCCTGCCTGTCGCCTTGAACGAAGGCAAATGGGCAGACAAGGACGTTGAGACCGACGGCTCCGCCAAGAAATATCTGCAAGACATCACCTGTCAGAACGGTTACATCCACATTCTCGAGGACGTGCCTGTACAGTTGACGAGCATGGCAGACATCATCCACTCCAAGCCCCAGTTCAGCATCTTCAGTGAGCTGCTCGACCGCTGGAGTTACCCCTATTTCCTCACCGTTCAAGAGAAGGATGGACAACGTGATTCGCTGTTCACAAGACGCTATTTCAACACTTCAGGCAACCACGCGTTGAAGACCGTCGTAGAGACAGAGCGCGCTGTGAATGGTCTCAGTTTTGACCCGGCATGGAATACCTACGTACTCTACACCAGCGGTAACCGCTACACCATGGCAGAGGACGCTGCCGCGATGATGGTGCCGACCAACGATTACATGGAAAGCTATCTCCACGGTGACGGTTTGGCCATCGGATCAAAGTACAACTACGACTGGAAGAATGTTCCAGACAACGTAGTGCGCGACTTCATCAACAACTGCATGCAAGTGAGCTTCCGCAACACCGTCCCCAGCAAGTTCAAGAGCGTGAAGAACACGGCATCGGAGGAGATGGGCATCACTACGGCTGACGTCGACAGCTGTTTTATGGCTTGCAACGGCGTTGTCTATCAGATTAATAAGGTGTTTGTGGCCCCAGAGCATCAGTCGGTATTCTTCCCCTGCGTGCTGCGTTCCGACCAAGACTTGAACACCATCTACACTGCCATCGCCGACACACGTTATGAGAACCACGCTACCTGGACGGTAAGCGGTGAGTACCGTTCGTATGTCAACTCCATGAGCAGTTCCTACAGTTTCCTGATTCCCCGCGACAACACTGAAACGAAGATTGCCGACGTGAAGGAGAAACCCTTCATCGAATACATCGACCCCTATTCGTTCACTACAGCCCAGCATCTTGGCTACCGCTTCTATATCGATACGGACCAGACTACACTGCCAGTGAGCGCACAGGCTTTCAAGCTCGATTCACTGGACAACTTTACCGATGAAATCGTCAAGGCCCAGACACCCACAATGGCCATCATCAACAACCGCCTCCGCGATATCCTGGATAACATCATCGTCGTCCATGGCCAGCGCGGCACCCAGACGTTCCATCAGGGGCAGGAGATCTACCTGAACAAGGCAGGCGGCCCCGTGAAGGTTCAGTTCAATGGCGACTTGGTGACGGGTATTGCCGGTTCACGTCAGGCTGAGATGGGCGTCTATATCCCCGTCAATCCTGAATTTATTTTCGACCAGACTGAAGTAGGTAACGGTGTGGCTTACATCCTGGATTCCATTCCACAGAGCACATTGACGAGCCCCTTCAAGGTCATTACGGACACCATCAAGCACCCGCAGTTCAAGGAGTTTGCACGTTTGCTCCGCACGAGTTCGTTTGTCACTGATCCCGGTGCACAATATGAGGGCCATACTACCATTGACCAGGCCATCACGCTGATGAACAACTACCACTACACTGCTTTCATCCCGCAAAACGAGGCCATCGAGCAACTCGTCAGCGAGGGTAAGCTACCCACTGTTGACCAGATCGACCAATGGGCCGATTACCGCGAGGCGCTCGATATCTACCAGCGCGAACACGAGAATGACATCACAGAAGAGCAAAATGCCGAGATTGACTCGCTCTACGAACAGGCTCAGGAGTATGAAGCCAAGATTCAGGATGTCATCGACAATTTCGTGCGCTACCACATCCAGGACGGCTCCGTCTATCTTGGCGGCGCAGACTCTAAGGGAGACTACGAGACACAGGTCCTCGACACAGCCCTCAATCGTTTCCGCAGACTTACGGTCGACAACCAACAGAAGGTGATGCGTGTTACTGATATGGCTGGTCACACCGCCAATGTCATCAATGGTGACGACAGCAACCTGATGGCCCGCCAGTACTTCTTCACCAGCGCCAAGCTCATCTACAGTTCGGCCTATGCAGTCGTTCACCTCATTGACAGTTCCCTGTCTTATGG
This sequence comes from Bacteroidales bacterium, assembly GCA_024690405.1. Classification (GTDB taxonomy): domain Bacteria; phylum Bacteroidota; class Bacteroidia; order Bacteroidales; family Bacteroidaceae; genus Physcousia. The sequence continues at coordinate 12,934 of JAILCU010000133.1, read as the reverse complement.
CGACGAACAATTCCTGCCCGCAGGTTTCCCCAAGCCTGAATATCCTGAATGGTTACCCAAGCCGTCACTTATTAAGTCCAGAAGAAGATGAAAACACTCAGATATTATATTACCGCTTGCCTGATGCTGGTGTCAACACTGGCGATGGCACAGATTTCACGTATCAGCGGTACCGTCAGCGACGACTTCGACGTGCTGCCCGGCGTGAATGTGGTCGAGATTGACGCATCGAATCGTATGGTCAATGCGACCGTGACTGACATGAACGGTAACTTTGTCCTTCCCATCAAGAGTTCGAAGAACAAGGTGAAGTTCAGCTATATGGGCTTTCAGACGCAAACGTTGCCCATTAACAAGACAATATTCAAGATCAAACTTGCCGAGAATGCCAAGACCATGGCTACGGTGGAGATCAAGGCAAAGAAGAAACTGAAGACTTCCGGTCTGGAAATCCCGGAACGAGAAGTCAGCTTCTCTGCCCAGAGCCTTTCGGCCAAGGAGTTTGAAGGACTCGGCATCACCTCCGTCGACGAAGCCCTGCAAGGACGTATCGCCGGTCTGGATATCGTGGCCAACTCCGGTGACCTCGGCGCCGGCACGAGCATGCGTCTGCGTGGTGCGTCGACTGTATCCACCCTCACCAGCAACGAACCTCTGATTGTGGTAAACGGCAACGTGTGGAACGTGGATCTCTCCGACTTTGATACGGCCACAGCCAATGATGAGAAATTCGCACAGTTGCTGAACGTCAACACCGAAGATATCGAGGATATCAAGGTTCTGAAAGATGCCGCAGCTACGGCTATCTGGGGTTCTCAGGGTGCTAACGGTGTGATTGAGATCACCACCAAGCGCGGTAAGCGCGGAGCGCCTCAAGTCACCTATTCTATCAAGATGACCATGACCCACCAGCCCGAAGGTATCAAACTCCTCAACGGTGACCAGTATACCATGTTGCTGAAGGAGGAATACTTCAACCCCGAACAGAGTACTTTTATCGGTGATGTACAGGAGCTGAACTACAACGAGAACGACTCGGAGTTCCTCATGTTCAACAAGAACACCGACTGGGTGGACCTCGTCAAGCAGAACGGTCTGCGCCAGAATCACTACGTCAGTGTCTCCGGCGGTGGCGAAAAGGCTACATTCCGTATCTCCGGCGGTTATGACCACGAGACAGGAACCATCATCAAGCAGAAACTCAACCGTTTCTCAACGCGTATGGCCCTGGACTACTACGTCAACAACCGCATCAAAATCATGTCCAACTTCTCGCTGACCTATACCAAGAACGACCGCAACTACGATGGCCTGCTCGGTATTGCCTACACGAAGATGCCAAACCTTTCGCCCTATCGTTATGAATACGATGCCAACGGCAATGAATACAACACCGGCGAATACTACATCATCCCCGAGTATGCTTTCACTAACCACGGTCAGCTCACCAGTGCCCAAAGCGGTAACTTCAGCGACCAGCGCAACTCTCACAATCCCCTTGCCAGTGCAGAATATGCAAAGAATATGCAGACGACATACGACATCTCGCCTGAACTCGAACTGGAATACAAATTGCTGGGTCTGGACGACGAAAGTCATCAGTTGCGCTACAACGGCCGCGTAGTGATGAACGTGTACAACGACTACACCGATCAGAGTTTCCCCCGCTCGCTGCTCAGCACCAATTATTATAACAATGGTACTGCTTACAGCTACAGCCGCAAGAACCTGGCCTTCACGACCACCCACTCGCTGACATTCATTCCCCACTTCAAGAACGAGGACCACAGCCTGAGGATGCTGGGCCGATTCCAGCTCGTGAGCGGCAGCTCGTCCAATCAGAGCACGAACGTCAATCGCCTGCCCAACCGCATGGAATCCGTCACTGCAGGTGCCAATGTCACCAACATGGGTAGCGGTTTCAGTGAGTGGCGCTCTCTCTATTACACCTTCTCTGCCCACTATTCTTACAAAGAACGTTACGTCCTGGCTTACTCCATGCGTGCCGATGCCACTACTAAGTTCGGTCCGCGTAGCCGTTGGGGTATCTTCCCCGCCATTTCGGCTAAATGGATTATCATCGACGAGCCTTGGATGAAGCCCGTTCGCGAGAAACTCAAGATGAACCAGTTCGCTATTCGTCCGGGTTGGGGTCGCGTTGGTAATCCTCCGGGAGCCGACTACCTTTATATGAATATGTATTCACCCGGTAACACTTACCTGAATGTCCGTTCCATGAACCCCAGCGGCCTCAAGCTCACGGAGTTCCACTGGGAGAATATCTACACCTGGAACCTCGGTATCGACTTTGGTTTCTTTGACGACCGCCTCAAGTTCGTCGTTGACCTCTACCAGCGCGACACCAAGGACATGCTGATGGGTAACGTCGGAATTCCGTCCTCCAACGGTTGGAGCAGCCTCGCCTACAAGAACATCGGCGACATGCGCAACCAGGGTTGGGAAATCCAGATTAACGGCGACCGCCTGCTCAAGAAGGGCAAGTTCTCCACCGACGTCTATCTCAACTTCGCCAACAACCGCAATGTCATTACCAAGATGGATCCCCTCGTGCTGAAGTCCCTCAACAAAGACTGGACCGAAGGCAACCGCAGCGTGCTGCAGCGCGTTCAGGTCAACAACCCGTTCGGTTCAATCTACGGTTTCCGCAGCAAGGGTGTATACCAATATAATTATAAAACCGCGCGCGACCTCGCCCGTGCCGACCAGGCCAACGGAACCAACATTCTACAGGAGTACATCAATGCAGGCCGCACCTACCCCATCGCCATCGGTGCCAGCGGCGAATATGTCAAGGATGCCAAGGGTGATCCCGTGCAGATGCGTTTCTGCTACAAGACCGAAAGTAACTCCGGTTACTATTTCAAGGGTGGCGATGCCATCTATGAGGATATCAACAACGACGGTAACATCAACCAGCTCGACCTCGTATACCTGGGTAACTCCCTTCCCCGCCTCACCGGTGGTTTCGGTTTCACCCTCCATTACGACCGTTGGGCGCTCCGTGCCAACTTCAACTACCGTATCGACTACGATATCCTGAATATGGCCCGCCTCGATATGGAATCCATGGTCAGCAACAACAACCAGAGCCAGGCCGTGAACTACCGCTGGCGTAAGGAAGGCGACCAGACAACAATTCCGCGTGCGATGTTCGGTAACAGCTCCAACTACAATACCCTTATCAGTGATCGCTTCGTCGAGGACGGTACGTTCCTGCGTCTCAACTACCTGCAGCTGAACTACAGCTTCGATCCCAAGAAGTTGAAGAACTGGCACATGAAGACCCTGAACTTCTACGCCAGTGCCAACAACTTGTTCTGCCTCACTAAGTATTCTGGTGTAGACCCGGAAATCGGTTATGGCGGCTATGGCGTCAGCACCGACGGTTCCAAGACACCGCGTTCCAAGTCTTATACTGTAGGTCTCACTATTGGTTTCTAAACAAGCAATCCATTCAATCATGAGAAGTCTAAATCAATCTATAAAAAGCGGCGCACTGCTCACTATGCTCTGTCTTGCGCTGACAGGATGCGGAGATTTCCTTGAAATCACCCCTCGCGACCAAGTCACCGAGGACAATTTCTGGAACGAGAAAGCCGACATCGACCAGATGGTGGCTGGTTGCTATGCCTCCATGCAGAGTGATGCCTTCATACGCCGATGCATCGTCTGGGGCGAGCTGCGCAGCGACAATATTTACCCTGGAGCTGATGCCCAGAACAACGAAAATATCTATCAGACCTTACGCGAGAATCTGCTGACGACGAACGAATATGCCGACTGGTCCTCGTTCTACACCGTCATCAACAAATGCAATACCATTATCGAGAAAGCTCCCGAAGTGAGTCTCAAGGATCCTTCGTATCGCAGCAGCGACGTGAATGCCACGATCGCTGAGATGACGGCTTTGCGTTCGCTCTGCTATTTTTATCTCATTCGTGCGTTTGACGAGGTACCTTTCACCCGCGATGCCGTCGACCAGGAGAATGAAGTGGTGGCTCTTCCTGCCAGTTCATTTGACTATATCCTCAGTGAAATCATCAAGGATCTTGAAAATGTCAAGGGCAATGCCCTCGAGCATTATGCAGCCATCAATAACCAGGACGGCGTAGGACAAAAGTACAACAGTAACTGCAACCGCATCACGCGTAGCGCGATTAACGCCATGCTTACAGATATGTATCTGTGGCAAGGCAGCTACGACAAGGCTATTTCGTGTGCCGAAGAGGTGCGCCTGGCAAAGCGCAACGATTACGACCGCGAATTCAAGGACCAGACCTCTCTCGCCAATACGGCGCCCCAGTTGGTAGAGGCTCCCCACGGCACCATTGTCCCGCTGTATGTCAACACGACGTCGAACCCCTCAGTCTCGGCCAACGCCATCTTCGGCGAGGGCAACAGCTTCGAGAGCCTCTTCGAACTGGCCTACACGCCCTCCAGCTCTTCTGACGCAACATACGTACACAGCAGTGCCTTAGGTACCTTGTACGGTAACATGCTCTCAGGTGGTAACAACGGTGCCGGACTGCTCACGGTGAATCCGACCATCGTGTCCGATGCTCCATCGTCATGGAAGTATTTCCGTAACCAGTATGACATACGCTACTACAACACTTTGCAGTCTGTCGACGAGAACTATGGCGAAGGCTATATCCGTAAAATGGTAGCTGCGCAATACAATTTGAGTAGCCTCAACGGTAGCGTACCATTTAATAACTACGCACAGAATTCCTTCACAATGCACGACTACAACGACCGTAACTGGGTCTTCTACCGTCTGACCGACGTCATGCTCATGGAAGCCGAAGCCTACCTGATGAAAGCGACCGACGAAGAGACGGAAGAGAACACAGAGCTCCTGGCTAAGGCCTTCGACCTTGTGTATCTGGTGGACCGCCGTTCTATGGTAGACCGTAGCCGTTACCTCAGCGAAAGCGCACAGGAATCCAAGAACCGGGGACAGCTGATTGAGCGTCTGCGCCTGGAGCGCAATGCCGAACTCATGTTCGAGGGCAAGCGGTGGTTCGACCTCATCCGCTATGCCCGTCAGGCCGGCAGCCTCGACATCATCATTAGCCTCGTTCCCGCCAAGATCTCAGGTACGGTTTCATTTCCATCGATGGCCCATCTCTTCTGGCCCTACTATAAGTATGAAGTTCAGAAGAACCCCAACCTCATCCAGAAGTCCATCTACGGCGAAGGAAAGCAATCCTTTGAGTTAAATAGTTAATTTAAGCGAAATCTATCGAAATGAAAAAGCTATATCTTACAGCTCAAAGCTATGTATTCATAGCCTTAGCGATGCTCTCCCTTAGCTTGGTATCGTGCAACGACGAGGTGTCGGGCGACGACCTCTATACCTACCAGGCTGAGATGTTGAGCGACTATATCCGCGACAATGCGGAGTTCTCTGAATTCGCCAAGATTGTAGAGAAAGCCGGTAAGATGGAACTTCTCTCCACTTACGGCCGCTATACCTGCTTTGCACCTACTAACGAGGCCATCAACGACTATTTCAATGCCAATGGCATCAGTTCCGTCGACGAACTCACCGTCGAGGACTGCGATACCATAGCCAGCACTCAGATTGTTGATCGCATCTACTCCACGGCAGACCTGTTGAGCCTAGCGGGCGGTTTCATCCCCGAGACCAACCTTCTGGGCCGCAACCTCTCCATCGAACAGATGCCTGTGGTGGAAGACGGTGACACGGTGAATACCACTTTCCGCATCAACCGCTCCGGTATGGTCATTATCTCCATGGCCAACGACTCGGTTGAAAATGGTATCGTTCACCCCATCAGCACCCTCATCCGCTCTTCCAATGAGACCCTGCCGACCATCATGAAAGAGGATGATGCCATCAGCATCTTCAACCTTTGTATCGAGATGACAGGCCTCGACCAGCAGTTGCAGCGCATCCAGGATATCTCCTATGACCCGAACGATTACGAGTATATGGAGGGTCTCTATCGCTCTCACGAGCACCGTAACTACTGCCATGTGCCAGAGACGCGCAAATACGGTTATACTGTTTTTGCCGTTCCCGACAGTATCCTCGAGCAGGAATACGGCATCACCTCCTGGGAAGATCTCTATGATTATGCATGCTCGAAGTATCCTGAAGGTGCCGGCGAAGACTATTACGGAACAACCCGTGAAGCCCTCGAGGACGAGCGCAACCCGCTGCACAAACTGATTGCTTATCACATGCTCGACCGCAAGGGACTCTACAACAAGCTGTATACCAATTGTACCATCTTCCGCAATGAGATCAACCCCACCGAGTGGTACTCTACGATGAGTCCGCTCACAACGGTGAAAGTTGAATATGTCTATGCCACCAACAAGTTCCGTGGCGACTCACAGATCCGTTCGCTTTACCTTAACCGTATGTACGACCCCGACCGTCCTAATCTGAAGATGCGTGGTGCAATCATCTCTCCGACCGTACGCGAAGGTCTTACCCAACAGGCCGTTAACGGTATCTACTACTACATAGACCGTCTCATCGACTACGGTCAGGAGACGCAGGAGAAGGTCTTCAATACCCGCATGCGTATCGACTTCTACGATATATGGCCCGAGTTGATGAACAACGACATCCGCACTTCCGAGACCGGTCTGGCCGAATCCACCGAGAGCCCCGATGCCTCCTGCCGCAACTATATCTTCCCGCAAGGATGGTTTGACAATGTCGAAACCAACGAGGACGGCGACTTCATCTACCAGGGATGCCGCAACTACTATTGGAGCTATGAGGGCGACGAGTTCAATCTCCGTTCCGATGCCAATGTCTATGACATCACCTTCAACCTGCCCTCCGTGCCCACCGGTCAGTATCAGATCCGTCTCGGCTTCTGCCTGATTCCCACCCGCGGTATCGGTCAGTTCTATATCGACGGTGTCCCGCAGGGTATACCTCTTGACATGCGTGGCAACGGCGGTAACTTCTCAGGCATCTGGGAAGCACGAGTTGGCTGGAAGAGCAATTACACCAGTCTCTCCGAAGATGCCAAGAAGCAGACCCGCAAGGACCTCCTCAACCAAGGTTGGTTCTATGGCCCCAAGAGTGTGCGTAACATCAGCACTGGCGGTGGCTCCGTCAAGGACGACAACCTGCTCAGTGCCTCCAACTCGACGCCCTTCTGCAACAACAACGGTACGGTCCGTCGCCTCATCTACACAGGACAGCTCGACGGTGATGTGCAGCATACCATGCGCATACGTTCCGTTTATGCCGTAGGTGGTGCCGAGCTCATGTTCGACTACCTTGAAATCGTCCCCAAGAGTGTCTATGGCATCGAGGGCGACGGCAAGGGTGAAGACGACCTCTAAACCTGCATTAGTTCTTACATTAATGAATATTAAGTTATGAAGACTCAGAAATATATCATACCCATGGCCATTGCTTTCGCTGCAGGTTCGGCACTGATGTTCAGCGCCTGCTCCGACGAATGGGATGACCACTACGAGGGCAGTCTGGACACTTCTGCCGATGCGCCCTCACTGTACGAGCAGGTGAAAGCCGACCCCGACCTGACCAACCTTTTGCGGGTTGTAGATCACGTAGGCTATAACGCAGTGCTCTCTTCCCCTCAGACCCTTACACTCTGGGCTCCCGCTATCACCTCCGATCAGGCCGACAGCATCATCAGTCTCTATGAGGAACAGAAGCGCCTGCTCGTGACCATGCCTGACGGTTCCCAGCGCAACACCAAGGACAAGGACAACACCGCCATTACTCAGTTCATGCAAAATCATCTGGCGCTCTTCGGCCACTCAGTGAGTTCCACCTACGAGGACACCATCCGCATGATGAACGGCAAATACATGCTCCTCACCAATAACAGCCTTAATGGTATTCCCTTCCAGGAAAAGAACATCGTTGCCAACAACGGCATCATGTATAAACTCGGAAGCAAGGAGCCCTTCTTCCCCAACGTGCGTGAAGCGATGTCACTTGAGAGCTCACTGAAGAGCATCGCAAGCTATTATCGCCAGTTCGATGAGTACGAGCTCGACGAATCCTCATCGGTTCAGATGGGCGTCGTTGATGGCGAAATCGTCTATGCCGACTCTGTCACGAACCTCACCAACCGACTCTACAACACACTCGGTTTCGTTCAGCGCGAGGACAGTTCGTACCTCTTCTTAGCCCCCAGTGACGAAGTATGGAAACGTGATTCCACCAAGTATCATCCCTACTTCAACTACATCAACAGCATGGAGAACCGCGACTCTGTTGCCGGTCTTAATGCGAGCATGGGTGTCTTGCGCGGTCGTTTGTTCAACATCAACCTGCAGCACGACGACTATCAGGACTCGATTTTCAACACAGCTTATGTCAACCACACCGACTATTACGGTCTCAACGTCTTCTATAACCCCAAGGGTGCATGGAATCCTGAGACCAACGAAGGCATTCTTGGCGGGTTGACTCCGCAGACCTGTTCCAACGGTATTCTCTATATCGACAACGAAGGACGCATCGACCCGAAGCTCACCTTCCTTCAGAACCGTTACATCCTCGGTTCGAGCATGCGTTCTCGCACGATTCCGCAGTTGATGGTCAACTCCGAACGTCAACCGCAGGTCGCATTGACTACCCACTCACTTACGAGCGAGGAGAGCATCCAACTCGGTGATTCCACCTACGATATCACTTTATACAAAGAAATCCTGAAGGACAACTTCGTTGAAATCGCTCCGATCTCCTATCAAGGCGTCACCAACCGTAACAGTTCGATCTACTTCACCCTGCCGAGCACCGTCTCAGGCATGTACTACAACGTTTACGTGGTGATGGTCCCCTTGTACATGGCATTGGACGGCTTCACCGAGGATCGTATCCGTCCTACCCGTTTCCATGTTTACTATAACGAGCGCCTGATGACCCCGCGTACATCCACCTCGCAAACAGAACCCAACGAAGATCCGGAGTTTGAGAATCCCAGCAAAGACCGCGCACTGACCATACCCGAAGGGGAGACGCATGGTAGCGGTACCAATTTTGAGACCACCGGCGATCAGGTTGACTTGATCTGTATCGACAAGGCCCGTCTGGCTACTGTATCCGGCTACAACGCCTTCGGTTCTGTCTCCGCGACCCAGCGCTACCGACTCACCACAGACATCCGTGCGTCGCAGTTGAACAACAACACGCACACGAATGTCATGTATATCAACCGTTTGATCTACATTCCGTTTGAAACAGAAGAAGAGGCGAAGAACTTCGATCTTCAACTGTCTGATCTGTCTAACCTTAAAGAATATAAAGAATAATGAGAAAAGTTGGCTTAATTTGTTTCTCCATGTTTCTGGCGTTGCCACTCGCAGTCGTTGCACAGGACGAACTGATGGAGGAAGAAGTAGATACGACGCTGGTGCGCCGCATCCACAAGACAGCAAAGAAGCAGGAGCCTACACGAGAGATTACAGGACGTGTCGTGAGCCAGCAGGACCACGCACCTTTGGCCGGTGTGCTCGTTCAAGCCATTGCGGGCGACGGTTATTCAGCACTCACAGAGGAGGACGGTTCGTTCACCATGAAAGTGCCTCTCTACTGCTCCGCTGTGGACGTCACCATTCCTGGATATAATAAGGTACGCGTAGGTCTGAATGCCTCAGGACGTCTTCGCGATATCGTCATGCAGAGCGACGCTGCCCGCGCCCTCTACGGAGATGACGACAACATCCTTAACACGGCAAAGGCCTCAGATTTCGGTTACTCCAACTCAGTCAATATCACTTCTGAGATTGAGAACAGGCTCGGAGCGGAAGTACGTGTCACGGAACGTAGCGGACTCACCGGCATCGGTTCCTACATGCAAATCAGCGGTGTGAACAGCTACATGAGTAATGCACAACCCCTCGTGGTCATCGACGGAGTTATCACCGAGATGCAATACGGCCGTGAGATGATTCACTCGGGTTTCTACAACGATGTGCTCTCCAACTTCAATGTCAACGATATCGAAAGCGTGGAGATCTTGCGTAACGGAACTGCAATCTACGGTGCGAAAGGTGCGAACGGCGTGATTGTCATCAAGACCAAGCGCTGTACTTCCATGGCTACGCGCATTGATGCGACTGCCAGCGTAGGCATCGAACTGGTTCCTCGCCACTACAGCATGCTCTCCGGCCAGCAGTACAAAACGTATGCCAGCGGACTGCTCAGTACCACAGGAACAAAGCTTCAGTCTTTCAAATTCCTTGATGAGCGTACGTACAACCCCTCAGACCCCTACAACTACAACTACTGGGTCAATAAGTACAGCAACAACACCAACTGGGCCGACGAAGTCTTCACTGAAGCCATCTCTCAGAACTACGGTTTGAGCATTCAGGGCGGTGACGATGTGGCGAACTACATGCTCTCTATCGGCTACAACCATGCCGGAGAGCTCATCAACGAAGGTAACTACAACCGCCTCAACGTCCGCTTCAACACCGACGTGAAGATTACCGACTGGATTGACTTCCGTTTCGATGCCTCGTTCAGCAACACCACCCGTAAGCTCTACGACACTGGTGCCCCGGAGGACTACGACAATAGCACCGTTACCAGTCTCAATTTCCTCGCCTACGCGAAGTCGCCGATGCTCAGCCCTTACAGTTTCGTCGCCGGCTCCAATGGTCCCGGCGTCATCAACGAGAATCACCTCGATATCGACGATGAAGACTACCTCGCAGAGGTCAGCCAGCTCAAGGGCGCCAACTACGAGTTGGCCAACCCCAACGCCATTCTCGAGTACGGTACGGCACAGAACAAGAACTACTTCGACAACTCGCATCTTAATCTGTCCATCACTCCCAGTTGGCATCCTAACACGCATCTCAAGTTCAGCTCGCTTTTCAGTTATTCACTGGTCAACACCAACGAGAAGCGCTACATCCCGATGAACGGTGTGCCAAGTTTCTGGGTCGCCAGTTACCACCAGTTCATGGACAATATGATCGGTTCGCTCTACAGCAAGCAGAACGATGTCCTCAGCGACACCAAAGTGCAGTGGAACAACCGCTACGGTGCTCACGCCATTGACGTCATGGGCGGTTTCCGTTTCATCAACCAAAGCTACACTCTCACACGTCAGACCGGTTATAACACGGGTAACGACAAGACCCCGCTCATCTCCAGCACCGACCAGAAACAGATTGGTGGTAACATTGAGAACTGGGCGACGCTCTCATGGTACGCTCAAGCCCGTTACAACTATGCCAACCGCTACTATCTCCAAGGCGACATCGCCATGGAAACCAACTCACAGTTCGGCCACGATGCCAAGAGTGGTCTCAAGCTCTTCGGAGTTGCCTGGGGCATCTTCCCGAGTCTGCAAGCCGGATGGATCGTCAGCAACGAGAAATGGTTCGACGTTCAAGGCATTGATTACCTCAAGGTGACTGCCGGATATGGTCTCAGCGGTAACGACAACCTCCCCTACGATGCTTCTCACAGTTACTTCAAGAGCAAAATCTTCCAGGGTCAGGTGCCAGGTCTCAGCCTCGAGAACATCGGTAATACCGAACTGCAGTGGGAAACCACCGCACGCCTCAATGCAGGCCTCGAAGGACGTTTCCTCAACAACCGTCTCGGTTTCGGCTTCAACTTCTATAAGAGTTGGACTGACAACCTCCTCACCCTCCGTTCACTCAACTTCCTCACTGGTATCGAGCAGAACTGGAGCAACGGCGGCAGCCTCGAAAATACGGGCTTCGACGTCAACCTCACCGGCCACGTCATCTCCGGCAACAAGTGGAACTGGAGTGTAGGTGCAAGCCTTGGCCATTACACCAATGAACTTACCGAACTGCCCGATGGTGCTCTCTACGACGACAATCAAGTCCTTGGCGCCACGATTCGCAGTCAGGTAGGTAAATCCATCAACAGCTTCTACGGTTTACAGACCGATAAGACCCAGAACGGAACTATCGTTTATGCCACCAGCGAGGAAGCTGCAGCAGACGGTCTCTACCGTCTTCGCGAAGATGGAGTCACGAAGGATTACTTCGGTGCAGGTGACGTGAAATATGTCGACCGCGACAACAATGGAGAAATCAATGATAACGACCGCACCATCATCGGTGACGCGAATCCTGATTTCTATGGCAATATATGGTCCACATTAAGCTACAAGAACCTCACTCTTGACGTTGGGTTCAACTATTGCGTCGGCAACGATGTCTATAACTATATGCGTCAGCAGCTCGAATCCGGCAGCCGCTTCATGAACCAGACCTCTGCCCTCGCCCACCGCTGGACCTACGAAGGTCAGGTCACCAACATCCCAAGTGCTACCTACGGCGATCCCATGGGCAACAGTGACTTCAGCGACCGTTGGATCGAGGACGGCAGCTATCTCCGCCTCAAACAGGTTACGCTTAGTTACAAACTGCCCATCAACAACACCTATATCCAAGGTATCACCGTTTGGGCTCGTGCTACCAACCTTTTCACTGTCACCAAGTACCTCGGTATCAACCCCGAGTTCTCCATGGGTAACAATGTCCTCTACCAAGGCATTGACCGCGGACTTCTCTCGTCGGGACGTACCTTTAATCTCGGTGTGAAAATCAACCTCTAATCTCACAAAGACATGAAACAGATAAAATATATGCTGCCTGCCGTCTTCGTGGCACTCATGGCTCCGGCCATCACCTCTTGCGACGATATGCTTGAGATGGGCAACGACGATATCCTCTATGCCGACAAGAACCATCTAACATCGGCCAACGATACCGTCAACTCCTATGTCGGCATCCTCGCGGAACTGCAGAAAATTGCCGTGCGCACCAACCTCTTCGGAGAGCTCCGTGGCGACCTCGTCGACGTCAACACCAACGCCAACGCCAACCTCAAGGAGATTTCCAATTTCTCGGTCAGTGACGACAACACCTACAACAATCCGCGTGA
>JAILCU010000119.1 GCA_024690405.1 Bacteroidales bacterium | reverse complement strand
CATAATGGCATCAATGGCCTTATCGTTGAGCGTCTTGGTCTCGTCCTGAAGGATAAAGTTAACGGCATAAGATTTCTTGCCGGACGGGAGGTTCTTACCCTCGTAAACGTCGAAAAGGCGCACTTCCTTGAGCAGCTTGCGCTCGGTTTGATAGGCGATGGCTTCGATGCGCGCGAACTCTACGTTCTTGTCGACGAGCAGCGCCAAGTCGCGGCTCACGGCCGGGAACTTGGGCAGATCGGTGAAGCTGACCTTCTCCTTGCGAATCAGGCGCATTACCTGCTGCCAGGAAATGTCCGCATAGTAGACCTCGGCGGGGATGTCGAAGGCGGTCTGCAGGCGCTTGGCTACGATACCCATTTGTGCAATCATCTTGCCACCGCGATTTTCGACGAGGATGCTCTTGGAGAAAATGTCGTTGTTGCCCTCTTTAAAGACAAGGGCTCCAAAAGGTACACCCAGACGGGTAAAGATGTTCATCACATGAGCTTTGAGACCGAAGAAGGTCTGTTCCTCATCGGCGTGCGCCCATGAGCCGCTGACACGTTTACCGGTGAGCCAGATGCCTAAGTGATAGTCTTCGGAATATGCATCGAGCACGTGCTTGATGACCTCTGGATCGCGGCTGGAGCTGACGCCGGGGATAATGTCGGGGCATTTCTTTTCGGCTTGGAAATAGTAGCAGTTGCCGAATTCGAAGAACTGGAGGTCGGCCCGACGGCGGTTGACGTTGCGGCTGATGCTCTCCAAACCACCGAAGAGGAGGGTCTGGCGCAGCACGTTGAGGTCCTGCGACAGGGGATTGAGCAATCTTACGCAGTTCTCCGCCTTGTAGGCTCCGAGCTCGTCGTAATAGGCTCCGCGTGTGAGGGAGTTGTTGAGAATCTCATTGAAACCGGCACCGACGAGCTGCTCCGAGACGAGGTTTTGCAACTTGTAGCTCTTGTCGGGCTCGCCTTTTACCGCGAGGGCGCTGTTGATGCTTGTGGGAATCTCGATGTTGTTGTAGCCGTAGATGCGCAGGATATCTTCTACCACGTCACAGGGACGCTGGACATCTACGCGGTAGGCGGGAACGAGCAGCTGCACGCCTTGAGCCGTCTCCTCAACGATCTTCATCTCCAGGGAGGTGACGATGCTCTTGATGGTTTCGGCAGGGATGTGCTGGCCGATGATGTTGTCGATATAGTCGTATTTGAGGTCCACGGGGAAGTCCTGCATGGGCTGTGGACAGACATCCACAATCTCCATGGAAACTTTGCCGCCGGCCAGTTCCTGACACATCTTGGCCGCTAATTTCAGAGCATAGATCTGTCCGTTGGGGTCGATGCCACGCTCGAAGCGGAACGAGGCATCGGTCTGCAGACCATGCCGACGTGCGCTCTTGCGGATCCACGTGGGATTGAAATATGCACTCTCGAGCAGCACGTTCTTCGTGGTCTCATAGGTGCCGCTGCCCTTGCCGCCATAGACGCCGCCGATGCACATCGGCTCTTCAGCATTGCAGATCATGAGGTCATGGTCGCTGAGCTTGCGCTCAATGCCGTCTAACGTCTGGAAGGCAGTACCGTCAGCCATTGTCTTCACGATGACTTCCTTACCGGTGATCATGTCTGCATCGAAGCAGTGGAGTGGCTGACCGAAGGCCATCATGATGTAGTTGGTGATGTCCACGATATTATTGATGGGGCGCAGACCGATGGTCGTGAGATGGTCTTTTAACCATTGAGGACTCTCCTTGACGTCGCAATCCGTGACCGTCACGGCTGCGTAGCGGGGACAAGCCTCGGTATTTTCGACGCGGATGGGAATCTCGAGATCGTGGTTATCCACTTTGAAATCGTCGACGGAGGGACGGTGGAGAGCCGTCTTGTAACCTTTCTGCACGAGCCATGCATAGAGGTCGCGGGCGACGCCGTAGTGTGAGCAGGCATCGGCTCTGTTGGCGGTGATATCCACCTCGATGAGGTAGTCGCTCTCAAGGCCGTAGTACTCGGCAGCGGGTGTGCCAACGACAGCATCAGCCGGCAGCACAATGATACCGCTATGGTCTGTGCCTATGCCAATCTCGTCTTCTGCGCAAATCATGCCGTTGGACTCTATGCCGCGCAATTTTGAGCGTTTGATGACAAACTCTTTATCGCCGTCGTAGAGTTTGGTGCCTAAGGTGGCCACGATCACTTTTTGTCCGGCGGCTACATTGGGCGCGCCGCAGACGATCTGTTGGATCTCAGGTGTGCCGATGTTGACGGTGCACACGTGCATGTGGTCGCTGTTGGGGTGCGGTTCGCAGGTGAGCACTTCGCCTACGACCAAACCCGCGAGCCCCCCTTTGATGGTCTGTACTTCTTCGACGCCGTCGACCTCAAGTCCTCCTGAGGTGAGGGCTGCTGCCACTTGCTCAGCGCTGAGGTCGGTGTCGACGTACTCCAGAAGCCATTTATAGGAAATATTCATATATGATGATGATTTGTTTACATCTACTTTTAATTCGGGTGCAAAAGTACAAAAAAACTTGCACTTCTGCGAGGTATAGCGCTACTTTTTTTTGACTCGGTGCGGAAAAGCCGTCAGAAAGGCATATCATTGGATGCCGGTGGGGGGCCAAATGGTGATGTGCTGTCGTCCGCTTCCGGTAGTGGCGTATTGGCGCTGTCCGCTTCGCCGTGGGGCAGTTCGGGGCCCTCAGGGGCCTCTTCGTTGATGGCAGAGCCAAAGGTCTGTTTCTCGCCAGGCATGGGGATATAGTTGTCCTCGTCGAGGTCTTGGAAGCGTGCATATTCGTTGCGGAACCTCATGAGCACGGTATCTACTGCGCCATTACGGTGCTTGGCAATGATAAATTCAGCCATTCCTTTCATGCTACGGCCTTTTTCGTCCACCTCTATTTTATAGTACTCCGGTCGGTGGATAAAACACACCATGTCTGCGTCCTGCTCAATGGCACCCGATTCGCGTAAGTCACTTAACTGAGGACGTTTCCCGTCTTCTCCTTCGCGCTTCTCCACGCTACGGTTCAGCTGTGAGAGGGCGATGATGGGGATGTTCAGTTCCTTGGCCAGGCCTTTGAGTGAACGCGAGATATTGGAAACCTCTTCCTGGCGCGAGCCAAAACTGGTGCCAGAGGCGTTCATCAGCTGCAAATAGTCGATGAGGATGAGCTTGACGCCATGCTC
>JAILCU010000023.1 GCA_024690405.1 Bacteroidales bacterium | reverse complement strand
GCGGCGCCGTTTCACTCCGCCTGCAAGGCGAGTATTGGGCGGATGCGGGCGGCTTTGAGGGCCGGCATGAGGCCGGCGACGGTACCGGCGATGATGAGGACGAGGGTCACGGCGATGCAGGTGCCGAGACTGACGGTGGGGTCCACGAAGACGGTGGCGGTGAAGAGACCGGTCTCAATGGGCCTGGAGCCGAGAGTGGCGTCCATATAGAGGTTGGCGACGATGCCGAGGAGCATGCCGATATATCCGAAGAAACCGGTCACGAGGATGCTCTCGGCGATGATGATGCGAAGGATGGAGAGGGGGGAGGCGCCGATGGCTTTGCGGATGCCGAACTCACGCGTACGCTCGCGTACCGTTATTAACATGATGTTCGACACGCCGACGATGCCGCTGAGCAACGTGAAGAGACCGATCACCCACAGCGCCGTGCGGATGATACTGGTGCCCTGGGCCATCTGCATGGCTTGGGTGAAACGGTTCCACAGCCAGACGGATTCCTCGTCGTCGGGAGCGGCACGATGGTTGCGGTTGAGGGTAGCACGGTAGCGCTTCTCAAAGGCTTCGTTGTCGGCTTCGGTGTCGAGGCCGTGGAAGGTGAAATTGATGCGCCCGACCCGGTTGCCGCGGTTGTAGATCGTCTGCAGGGTGGTGAAAGGCACGGTGACGTCAGTGCTCATGCGGCTCTTGTCTTCCTGCTCCAGACCGACGACGGTGAAGGCCATCTCCCCTACCCTGACGGTCTGTCCGAGCAGACGGCGGGGGTTGTTGGGCACGAGTTCGCGTGCCTGGTTTTCGGGTATGATGAGCACTTTGCGCTGGTCGCGGATATCGATGTCGTTGATGAAGCGCCCTGCGGAGAGTTTGGTCTTGTTGATCTCGGCGTCCATGGGATAGACGCCGCGGAGGTTGCTGCTGACGTAGTTCTCGCCGAAGGCGATGGTCACGCCGTTCTCATAGATCAGGGCACCGGCCTTGTCCACATGGGCGGCAAAGCGCGTCTGCGTGATCACGAGGTCCTTGTCTTCGAGACTGACCTGCCGCCCCTCCTTCAGACCGTCGTAGGGCTTGGACGTCATACCGCCGAAGACCATCATGGAGTTGTCCACCCAGCGGTCGTTGTTGGCCGTCTGGGCATTCAGCAGTCCGTTGCCGGCGCCGAGCAGCACGATGAGCATGAAGATGCCCCATGCCACGGCGAAGCCGGTGAGGGAGGTGCGGAGCTTGTTGCGCCGCGCCGTCTGCCAGATTTCATTCAATAACTCCATCCTTGATGCGGATTATGCGGTTGGTCTGTGCTGCCACAGAGGGGTCGTGGGTGACGATGATCATGGTGATGCCTTCTTCGCGGTTGAGGCGTTTGAGCAGTTCCATCACCTCCACGCCGGTCTTGGAATCGAGGGCGCCCGTGGGTTCGTCGGCCAGGATGATCTTGGGACGCGTGACGAGGGCGCGTGCGATGGCCACGCGCTGACGCTGGCCGCCCGACATCTCGTTGGGATAATGGGCTGCCCAGTCGGTGAGACCCATCTTCTCCAGCTCGTCCATGGCCATCTGATGGCGTTTGCGGCGACCCACTCCCTGGTAGAAGAGGGGCAGTTCAACATTTTCCACGGCGGTCTTGAAGCCGATGAGGTTGAACGACTGGAAGATGAAGCCGATCATCTTGTTGCGATAGGCCGCAGCGCGCGTCTCCGAGAGGTCGCGGATGAGGGTGTCTGCCAGATAGTAACGACCCTCGTCGTAGTCGTCAAGGATGCCCAGAATGTTGAGCAAGGTGCTCTTGCCCGAACCGGAGGCGCCCATAATGCTCACCAGCTCGCCCTCGGCGATGTCGAGGTCGATGCCTTTGAGGACATGCAGGGGCTGGGCGCCCTGATAAGTCTTGTGTATGCCTTCCAAATGTATCATAGGAATTGCAAAAGTACGACATCTTTCTGTTTTGGACGAAGAAAAGATGCAAAAAGTTGCAAGAAGAACCATAAAGTTTGTAAAATATTTGGCTTATCTTGTCAAAAGCGCTATTTTTGCGACATGAAATACTAGAAACAGACGACATCATGAGCCGTTTCAACATCCTTCAAAAGTTTTTTGCCGGCATTCTGGCACTTCTGGGATTATCAGCCTGCAACAATCCCAGTCCGCCATCCATCTACGGTCCGCCCGTTGCTTTCGGCTTGCCAGAAGATACTACCGAAACGGAAGTGTCTGCCGACTCCATCGGTCAAAGCAAGAATGACAGCATTACGATCGGCGAATCGGAAGAACAGCAACCATAGTGACACAGAGAAATGAAGATTCTTCAACATCTCGCACAACTGACTTGTGCTGGATTGTTAACGGCACTCGGCTTCACAGGTTGCTGTACCAAGCAGCCCAGAGTCTACGGTTCGCCTGTAATCTACGGACCGCCCGTAGATACGACGGCAGTGGACAAGGACGCTGCCACAGATACGGACTCCGTCATCGGGAACTACAAAAAGCCTGAAAAAGGATTTTAACAACAGAGAGAGATGAGATTATACCGATTTACACAATCATTTTGTGCCGGAGTACTGACACTCTTGGGTTTCTCAGCATGTCTAACCGACCAGCCCGACCTTTACGGTCCGCCTGTCCTCTATGGTCCGCTTCCTGACACAACAGAAGTGAAGCAAGAGTCTATCAGTCGCTCAGAAAACGACAGTATGCCTGTTGCCCCTAACAACCATGACGAAACAGAAAATGAGTCTACGTAAACGCCTTGGCCAAGAGGTCGCCCACCAAATGTACCGGGCCATCGAACGGGAGCATCCGCTACGACAGCTCTTTTGGGAATGCACCTTACGCTGCAATGTCCATTGCCGCCACTGCGGCAGCGACTGCAAGAAAGTAGCAGGAGTGCCAGATATGCCAGCGGCGGATTTCCTCCGCGTGCTGGACAGTGTGGAGAAGAAATGCGATCCGCACGAGGTTTTTGTTATCGTCACGGGAGGTGAACCTTTGGTACGTGAGGACCTCGAGGAAGTGTGCAGCGAGATCTACCGGCGCGGCTTCCCGTGGGGGCTCGTCACTAACGGACTGGCGCTGACAGAGGAACGCTTTGCGGCGCTGCGCAAGGCGGGGATGCACACGTTAGCCCTCAGCCTCGACGGCCTCGAAGAGAACCACAACTGG
>JAILCU010000032.1 GCA_024690405.1 Bacteroidales bacterium | reverse complement strand
TTTTTTTGACGCAATTTAATTATTTGACACCTAAGATGAACGTAATCACAAAGACAGTCCAGTTGCCCGATGGTCGCGAAATATCCATCGAGACTGGTAAGCTTGCCAAGCAAGCCGACGGCGCTGTGATGCTGCGCATGGGCAACACCATGCTGCTGGCCACCGTATGTGCCGCTAAAGATGCTGTGCCTGGCACAGATTTCATGCCCCTTCAAGTAGAATATCGCGAGAAATATGCCGCTGCCGGCCGTTTCCCCGGTGGCTTCACGAAGCGTGAAGGTAAGGCTAACGACGATGAAATCCTCACCTGTCGTCTCGTGGACCGCGCGCTTCGTCCCCTGTTCCCCAGCAACTACCACGCTGAGGTCTATGTAAATGTGAACTTGTACTCTGCCGACGGTGTGGACATGCCCGACGCCCTGGCTGGTTTTGCCGCCAGTGCAGCCCTCAGCTGCTCAGACATCCCCTTCGAGGGCCCCATCTCTGAGGTCCGCGTAATCCGTCTGAACGGCGAGTATATCGTTGACCCCACCTTCGAGCAGATGAAGGAGGCCGACATGGACATCATGGTCGGCGCTACCGAAGAGAATATCATGATGGTGGAGGGCGAGATGAAGGAAGTGTCTGAGCAGGATTTGCTTCAGGCCCTGAAGGTAGCCCACGATGCCATCAAGCCCATGTGTCGCCTGCAGAAGGAACTGGCCAAGGAGTTGGGCAAGGACGTGAAACGCGAATATTGCCACGAGGTCAACGACGAGGAACTGCGCGAGCAGGTCAACAAGGAGTGCTACCAGCCCGCCTACGACGTGACGAAGCAGGCACTGGAGAAGCACGCTCGTGCTGAGGCCTTCGAGAAGATTCGCGAGGACTTCAAGGCTCGTTATGCTGAGGCTCATGCTGATATGGAGGCTGCAGAACTCGAAGAGAAGAACGCCCTTGTGGACCGTTACTACCACGACGTGGAACGTGATGCCATGCGTCGTTGCATTCTCGACGAAGGCATCCGTCTCGATGGCCGTGGCACCACCGACATCCGTCCCATCTGGTGCGAGGTGAGCCCCCTGCCTGGTCCTCACGGAAGCAGCATCTTCACCCGTGGCGAGACACAGTCTCTCTCCACCGTTACCCTCGGCACCAAACTCGACGAGAAGCTCGTGGACGATGTCCTCGACCGTTCCTATATGCGTTTCCTGCTGCACTACAACTTCCCTCCCTTCTCAACAGGTGAGGCCAAGGCTCAGCGTGGCGTAGGTCGTCGCGAGATTGGTCACGGCCACCTCGCATGGCGCGCCCTGAAGGGTCAGATTCCTGCAGATTATCCCTACACCGTACGTGTCGTCAGCGACATCCTCGAGAGCAACGGCTCCAGTTCCATGGCTACGGTCTGCGCTGGTACGCTTGCCCTGATGGACGCCGGCGTGCCCATCAAGAAGCCCGTGAGCGGTATCGCCATGGGTCTGATCAAGAACCCCGGTGAAGAGAAATATGCCGTGCTGAGCGACATCCTCGGCGATGAGGACCACCTCGGCGACATGGACTTCAAGACCACCGGTACGAAGGACGGCCTCACTGCCACACAGATGGATATCAAGTGCGACGGCCTGAGCTACGAAATCCTGGAGAAGGCCCTCATGCAAGCCAAGCAGGCTCGCGAGCACATCCTCGGCAAGATCATCGAGTGCATGCCCGAACCACGTGCCGAGCTCAAGCCCCACGTACCCCGCATCGAGCAACTCATCATCCCGAAGGAGTTCATCGGCGCCGTCATTGGCCCGGGCGGAAAGATCATCCAAGGTATGCAGGAAGACACGGGTGCCACCATCACCATCGACGAAGAGGATGGCGTGGGCAAGGTGCAGGTCAGCGGTCCCAACAAGGATTGCATCGACGCTGCTCTCGCCAAGATCCGCGCCATCGTGGCCGTGCCCGAGGTGGGCGAGGTCTATGAAGGCACCGTTCGCAGCATCATGCCTTACGGCTGCTTCGTGGAGTTCATGCCCGGCAAGGATGGCCTGTTGCACATCTCCGAAATCGACTGGAAGCGCCTCGAGACCGTCGAGGAGGCTGGCATCAAGGAAGGCGACAAAATGACCGTGAAGCTGTTAGACATTGACCCCAAGACGGGTAAGTTCAAGCTCTCACGCCGCGTGCTCATCCCGAAGCCCGAAGGTTATGTAGAACGTCCTCCCCGTCCCCGTCGCGAACGCGGCGAGCGCGGCGAGCGTCCGGAACGCGGTGAGCGTCCGGAACGCGGATAAGAGAAACAGTAGGATAATCTCCCATGAAGTGAGAAGTCAGCCCCTAAAGCCGTTGAACGACGGTTTTAGGGGCTGATGTTTTTGAGGGTGTAAGAGGGGATGATATGGCGGACGAACCGCCATACACATGCCCCACGGGAGGGAGGGGGTTGAGGTGGAAATTTTACTTTTCGAGGCTCAGGCGGAGGGAGCCGATGAAACGGGCATTTTTGCCCATTTGGTTGTCGGGGACATCGATGCCGTCAAGGTTCTTGAGAAGATGCGGGGTGGCAAAGTAGGTGTGGGAGTGTCCGCCGATGACGAGATCGATGTTGCGGGTGGCAGGTATAAGTTCTTCGTCGGAAAATTCAGGGATGTTCCATCCGAGGTGAGACAGGCAGATGACGAGGTCGCAGCGAGCGTCATTTTTCAGATAGTCCGCCACCGGTTGTGCGGCAGTGAGCGGGTCGATGTAGCGCACGCCGGCACAAAGGTTGGCACTGACCAGTCCCTCGAGTTGCGGCGAGAGTCCGAAGATGCCAATCTTGAGGCCATTGCGACGGATGATGACGTAAGGTTTCACCAGTCCTTCGACCGGCGTCCCCGTGAAGTCGTAGTTGCAGCACACGATGGGGAAGTCAGCCTGTCGGAAGATACGCGCCATATTCTCCAGTCCGAAATCAAATTCGTGGTTGCCGATCGTAGCCGCATCATAATGCATCAAGTTCATGATTCCCACCTCCACTTCGCCATGGTAGAGGCTGTAGAAAGCCGAGCCCTGCGAGAAATCGCCGGCATCGAGCAACAGCAGTTCCGGATCCTGGCGACGCAGCGAGTCCATCAAGGCCGCCCTGCGCGCCACGCCCCCCTTATTCGCCTGCGCCGTATCAGCCAAATGCGGATTCAACGGTTTGATGCAGGAATGCGTATCATTGGTATGCACCACCAGCAAATCCCTACTTTTGTGCTTTCCGGAAGGTCTGATGACCATGCAGTCCTTTACCACTTTGCTTTCAGGCTTTTGCGCCACCTGTTGAATCTCCACTTCCCCCGTCTCAACAATCCGTCCCTCCAACTGCGCCGTGGCCAGTTTACCCTGAGCATCCAATTGACGCAGATAGTTCATCAGCGTCTCCCTGACCGGTTCCTGCGTCACGATGCGTTCGACGGAATTCTTGAAGGCATAGAGTTTATCATTGCCATCCGCCAGATAATCCATCGTGGCGACCGTATAGATCCGTTCCGGTTCGATCACCTCGCCTCCGATGGTGGCGCTGACCAGCTTCCCGTCACGCGTAATCACCAGTCGGGCCGAACTGCTCACCCCCTCACCATGAACCGCAGCGATATCATGCATGAGCTGCATCATGGTAGAACCTTTCAGCTTCAGGATCGTGAAGAAATTCTGGAAGGGCGCAATGGCGAGGATATCGCCGCGTCGCACGATTCCCCGTGGCAAAGCCGCACGCAAGCCCCCGACATTACAAACCCCCAAATCAGGTTTATACCCCATCTCCCGACCTTTATGTACGAACACATCAGCGACCCAGTTGCTGAGCAAGCTCTCCGGCCGGTGACCCGTCATGTACAACGCACTCTGCCCGAGGTATCCAGCCTCGAGGCTATCCACGCCGTTGCTGTAAGGTTCGAGGAAAGCCACAATCCCCACCTCCGGAGAAGCATCGAGCGCCTGGGTGACTTCATAGCGATGCGGCAGAACGCCAACCAACTCATAGCGTGAGCTACGGCAGCTGCCCAGCAGCAGCCCAGCGAAACAGAGCAAGGAACACCCCGTCTGAGGTATCACCGGTATCTTCATCATGAACTTCATCCTTCAAAAAAACTATTATTCGCGGTCACTGTGAAGTTTCAAGGAAGCTTTCTTCAAGCCCTTGGCCGAAGCTTCGAGGGTGATAGTGCCAGGAACTTCAGACGTCTGGACGAGCACGGAAAGCTGTCCGGCGAAGGCATGGTGCTGAGGCAGGTGGAAAAGATCGAGATTAGACGCATCGCCGTTGGCGGCGGCGCGGAACCTGCCAGCCCCCTTGACGCGGAACTTGACGAGATCGCCGGCGTCGGGGATGAGATTGCCATCTTTGTCCACGACACGCACGGTGACATAAGCCAGGTCGTTGCCGTCAGCCACCAGTCGGGAGCGGTCAGGGATCAGTTCGATGTGATGCGGCTTGCCGGCCGTGCGGACAACGGCTTCGCGTTCAGCGGCCGTGGCTTTGACCGATGCCGGATAGTGAGCCACCACTTTCACCTCGCCTGGTTCGTAGCGAACGTCCGTCCACATCAGGCGGTAGCGACGCTGTAGCCATAGGCTGTCACCCGCCTCGCGGGCCGCCAAGGCTTCCTCGCGGGAGTATTTGTGCTGAATGCCCTGACTCTTGCCATTGACGAAGAGTTCGGCCTCGGGCGCGTCGGTGTAAACAAACACAGGAGTGTCCTCACCCTCGCGGCCCGGCCATGTCCAGTGAGGCAAGATGTGCAGCGTGCGGGCGTCGCGGTTCCACAGACTGCGGTAGAGATAGTAGCGGTCCTTGGGCAAGGATGCCAGGTCGATGATGCCAAAGACGCTGGAATGCGAAGGCCATGCCTTGGTGTCGTAAGGCGAAGGCTCGCCCAGGTAATCGAAGCCGGTCCATACGAACTGTCCGATCTCCCAAGGGTGGTCGTCGGCATTGGCAAAATCATGGTCGGGCGTGTTGGACCACCAGCAGTATTCGAGGTCATAGCCGCTGCACTGATGGTCGTCATAGGTGGCTCCGGCCCGCAGTCGTGCGGGGAATTTGTAAATACCCCGGCTGCTGACGGTGCTACTGGTCTCGGTGCCGAGCACCACATTCTGGGGGAGTCGCTGGTAGGCTTCCACATAACGGTGAGCACGGTAGTTGAAGCCCGGTATATCGAGTTGTGCCGCAAACCCGTTGTCGAGGACGCAGTCAACCTGGTCCATGCCGCAGGTGACCGGTCGCGTGGGGTCCTCGCGGTGGCAGATGTCCTGCAGGAACCGTGCGACCTTGTAGCCGTCGGCCGAACATTGCGTCGGCACCTCATTGCCGACACTCCACATAACGACGGAAGCATGGTTGCGGAAGTGTCTCACCATATTCACCATATCTTTCTCAGCCCATTCCTCAAAGAAACGGTGGTAGCCGTTCTTGCATTTGGCGCGGTCCCATTCGTCGAAAGGCTCGACCATCATCATGAAACCCATCGAATCGCAGAGTTCCACGAGTTCGGGCGCCGGCATGTTGTGACTGGTGCGGATAGCATCGCAGCCCATGTCCTTGAGCATCGTCAGTTGCCTGCGCAGGGCAGCACGGTTGATAGCCGCTCCGAGCGGTCCCAGGTCATGGTGGTTGCAAACGCCCTGGAACTTGCGCTGCTGTCCGTTGAGATAGAAACCGCGGTCGGGCACGACATCGATGGTGCGTATGCCGAAGACGGTGCTATAAGTGTCGAGCAGCACGGTGGTATCAGCCGGTGCTGTCTCGGCCGCATCCCTGCGGTTCCTCCTGCCCTTGGGCATGGCAGGATAGACGCGTGTGACAGCCTTATATAAATAAGGTGTTTCGGGCGACCAGAGGCGAGGCGCTTCCACAAGGAAATTCTGTGTCAGCGGGAGTCCGTGTGCGACGGTTTGCAGGTTGGTCTTGGAGGCCACGATTTTCCCGTCGGGACCATAGATGTCAGTGCACAGGCGTAGCGTCAGGCCTTCGGCGTTCTCAAGGGACGTCTTCAGCGTGACCATGGCGGAGGCGTCGGCCGGCAGCAGTTGTGTAAGGACCTGAGTGCCCCAGGTGGCAACGTGAATGTCGGCCGTTTCGACCAACCGGACATTGCGATAGATGCCGGCACCGCAGTACCAGCGACTGCTCTGCGAGCGGTTCTCGAGGCGGACGGCGAGGGTGTTGGGCTGGCCGTCGCGATGTACCAGGGCGGTGATGTCAACATAGAACGAGTTGTAGCCATAAGGCCAGAAGATGGCTTCTTTGCCGTTGACATACACACGGGCTTCGCTCATGGCACCGTCGAAGATGAGGGTTGTGCGGGAGGCGGGGGCCACGGAGGAGGAGGGGGAAGGGAAAGGACCTCGCTCAACGAGCGAGGGCACTGCGGCCGCGGGGGAGGAGGAAAGGGAGGAGGAAGGGGAGGGGGGAAGGGAGGAGGAAGGGGCGGGGGAAAGGGAGGAGGAAGGGGCGGGGGAAAGGGAGGGGGAAGGGACGGGGGAAAGGGTGAAGGTGGTGCGATACCAACCGATGCCAATGTAGGGGAGGCCACCGGTGCGGCCGGTCTTGAGGCTGGCTTCCGTCTCGCCGTTCTGTGTTACGGCTACTTCCTGAAGGTCGAACTCACTACCGAAGGGCCCCGTGATCGCCCAGTCGTGCGGCACGCATACCCGCTGCCACCGGCTATCGTCGAAGTCAGGCTGCTCGGCCCCGGTCTGCTCGCCGCGTATGAATCGCCAGCCTTCACGCAGCAGTCGTTCGGTGCGCTGTGCATGCGACGTGGTGGAAACAAGCGAGAAAGCCATGAGGGCAAGGAGGGAGAAAGGACGTTGGATGATTTTGCGGGAAGCCATGAAGGCAAAGGAGGGGAAGGAGGGGTGCATGTTTTTGAGATTTAATATGTTAATTTCTGCGCAAAGATAGTGAAAAGTTTGAAGTTTATTCTCTTTTTTGTCACTTTGTTCATCGTTTAAGGTAATTTTTCCGTACCTTTGCGCCGCTTACGGCGCTCCGCCTATGAAAATCGTCAAGAAACTCGACATATTTATCCTCAAGCAATTTGCCCTGCTCTTTGCGGGCACCTTTTTCATATGCCTGTTCATCTTCATGATGCAGTTCCTATGGAGATGGGTTGACGAGCTTATCGGCAAGGGATTGAGCCTTGATATCCTCGGGCGTTTCTTCTTCTATGCCACGATGACATTAGTGCCCATGTCTTTGCCCTTGGCGATCCTATTGGCTTCGCTGATCAGTTTCGGGAACATGGGTGAGCGTCTGGAACTATTAGCAATGAAATCAGCCGGCATCCCCCTTGTCCGTATTTTGCGTCCGGTGTTTATCTTTGTCATCATGGTCTCATTCGGGTCGTTCTATTTCCAGAATGTAGTATCTCCGGAGTCAAGCAAACAGCTGGCCGCCCTCATCTATTCCATGCGCCAGAAGTCACCCGAGCTTGAAATCCCGGAAGGCGTGTTCTACAACGAGATACCAGGCTACAACCTTTTTGTGGAGCAGAAAGACCCCGAGAAAGGAATGCTCTACGGCATCATGATTTACAACCAGGGCAGCAGTTTCGACGATACCCAGGTCGTATTAGCCGACTCCGGCCGTCTGCAGAGCACCGCAGACCAGATGCATCTTCAGCTCACGCTCTACGACGGTCAGCGTTTCCGTAACATGCAAAACACCGGAAGCGCGATGGACCGGACCACAGTTCCCTACATGCGCGAGACCTTCAAGGAAGAGATCGACCTCATCCCCTTTGACAACACCCTGAACCTCACCGATGCCTCCCTCTTTGACAACAACGCCAAGACAAAGAACCTTTCTCAGCTCACCCGAGGCGTGGATTCCCTTCGGCAGTCCCTGGATTCCATTGGCCGCGACCAGTTTGAACAATACAGATACGGTTTTCTTGCGCATACCCGTTTGAACGGGCGCAAGGATTCGGCAAGTTTACGCGCCCGCGTAGCCCGTCACCCCTTAAATATCGACTCCATCAATCAGCAGGCGACCGACGATCTGCGCGGTCAAGTCACCCGCTCGGCCCTTTCACGAGCCCAGAGCGGGGAAGCACAGACATCGATGATGCAGGACTACAGTTCCCACAACAACCGCATCCTGCGCGAGCACAGCCTTGAGCGGCATAAGAAATTCACCCTTTCGCTTGCCTGCATCATCTTCTTTTTTATTGGTGCCCCCCTCGGAGCGATTATCCGAAAAGGCGGTTTAGGCGTACCCGTAGTGGTGTCGGTGATTATTTTCATCCTCTATTACATTGTCAACGCCTCCGGAGAGAAACTAGCAAAGAGCGGCGCCTGGGACGCCACCTTCGGAGCCTGGCTCAGCACCATGGTGTTAGCCCCCATAGGCGGCTGGCTCACCTGGAAATCGAATCAAGACTCCGCCGTATTCAATTTTGAAGGCTACCAGCGCTTCTTCCGCCGTCTTCTGGGCTTGCGCCTGCACCGCAACATCAGCCGCAAGGAGATAATCATGGAAGATCCCGACTATCCCCGTCTGCTGCCGGAGCTGCGCCAATTCAGCAACGACTGTGCAGCCTATGTCCAGGCCCATCATTTGCGCTTCATGCCAAACTATTTCCGAGTGTTCTTCCACTATGAACCCGATATCGTAGTGATGGGACTCTGCGACCGCCTTGAGGCCTTCATTCTCGAACTCTCCAATTCCCGCGATGCACGCATTATCGCCACGCTCAATGACATGCCCATCATGGCCCCTGATGCCCATACCCGTCCTTTCCGCAACGCACGCCGCAACGCCATTGTCGGAGTGTTTTTCCCCGTTGGCATCGTCCTCTGGATACGCATTTGGCGATATCGTCTCCGCCTTTGGCACGATCTCGAGCAGCTGCAGAAACAAGCCAAGTACATCTGTCAGCGAATCGAGAAAGAAGGGTTGGCATAAGTACAGTTTTGCGCCCCACATTCCACAAAAAAAAACGAAACGTAAAAATATGATAGAATTATCTTCCATACAAGACGCATTAAAAGACTTTAGCGAAGGCAAGTTCGTTATCGTCGTCGACGATGAGGACCGTGAAAATGAAGGCGACTTCATTGTAGCCGCGGAAAAGATTACGCCCGAGAAAGTCAATTTCATGTTGCGCGAGGGTCGCGGCGTCCTATGCGCGCCCATTACCATCAGTCGTGCAGAGGCACTCGAACTCCCCCATCAGGTGACGGACAACACGTCCATGTTAGGCACACCTTTCACAATCACCGTAGACAAGCTCGAAGGCTGCACCACGGGAGTCAGTGCAGCCGATCGCGCAGCGACGATTCTCCATCTGGCCAACCCCGACGCCAAGCCCGGTGATTTCGGCCGGCCCGGACATATCAATCCCCTCTATGCCCAAGACCGCGGCGTGCTACGACGTGCCGGTCATACCGAGGCCGCCATCGACCTGGCCCGTCTGTCCGGCCTTCAGCCCGCAGCAGCCCTTATCGAGATCCTCAACCCCGATGGTACGATGGCCCGCATGCCCCAACTCAAGGCGGTGGCAGAGCGCCACGGTATTCGCATCATCACGATCCGTGACCTCATCGCCTACCGGCTTGAGCGCGAACAAATGGTAGAAGCCGCTCCGGAAGTAGACCTTCCCACGGCCTACGGACATTTCCGCGATATCACTTTCCGTCAGATTTCCAACGGCTTGGAACACGTGGCACTCATCAAAGGAGAGTGGGAACCCGAAGAGCCCATCCTCGTCCGCGTGCACAGTTCATGCGTTACAGGCGATATCTTCGGCAGCCAGCGCTGCGATTGCGGTGAGCAGTTGCACCGTGCCATGCAGATGATTGACCAAGAAGGCAAGGGTGTCGTCCTGTACATGAACCAGGAAGGCCGCGGGATAGGCCTGTTCAACAAAATGAAGGCATACAAGTTGCAGGAGCAAGGCGAGGATACCGTGGAAGCCAATGTCCATCTCGGATTCCGTCCCGATGAGCGCGACTATGGCGTAGGTGCCCAGATCCTGCGCCAATTAGGCGTACACAAAATCCGCCTCCTCACCAACAATCCCGTCAAGCGCGTCGGGCTCGAAGCCTACGGTCTGGAAATCGTAGAGAACGTGCCCATTGAGGTGCAACCCAATCCCTACAACGAACGCTATCTGCGCACCAAGCAGCAACGCATGGGGCACAACTTACATTTCAACAAATAAAAATCTTCTTGTGTTTCGTGACCTTCTGGAACAAGAACCGTAAACTTTTCACAAAACCAAAGCCACATTAGACCTGGCGAATTGTTCGATTTTTACTTAAGAATTTACTATTTTGAGTTTTTGAAGATACGAAGCCACAACTTGTGGACTACACTTACCGCCACAAAGGAAAAAAATATCTATCTTTGCGGCATTCAACCAAAAAATGTTCTTAGTTTTAAGACTCCAAAAGGGCGAGCACGTGATGTGTTAGCCCTTTTTCTCATTTATTACAGCAGTAAGCACATTCAAAGAAGGTCGGGCCTTTTTTTTAAAAAAAAGAAGAGGTTCCGTTTGGACATATCCTCTTAGAGAAGAAGCATTTTCTCTGAAAAAGTGCCCTAAAAGCAGGATTTAATGACTTTTCACGCGCGAAATTTGGTTGCTTGGACAAACTTTGTTACCTTTGTCCGCTTTTATAAGACAACAACCTTAAATAATTATTAAACAATTCACTTAAAACTTTATCCTATCATGGCAGATAGTAAAGAAAAACTCTTCGCGGGTTTCACTGCCCCTTCACGCCAGGAATGGCTGGACAAAATTGAGGTAGACCTCAAGGGTGCTGATTTCCAGAAGAAAATGGTGTGGAGAACCAACGAAGGTTTCTCCATGCAGCCTTTCTACCGTAAGGAAGACGTGGACCAACTGGCCACCGTCAATGCCCTGCCGGGCGAGTTCCCCTACGTGAGAGGCAACAAGAAGGACAACAACCAATGGTTTGTCCGTCAGAACATCGACGGGACAGACGCCAAGGCCGCCAACGCCAAGGCGCAGGACATCCTCAAAAAGGGTGTCAACTCCCTCGGATTCCGTGTTCCCAAGGACCAGTGCAACAAGGCTTATCTCGCTGAGTTGCTCGACGGCATCTGTGCCGAGTGCGTCGAACTGAACTTCCGCACCTGCCAGCGCCACAGCGTGGAACTGGCCGAGGCTCTCGTGACTTACTTCACTGAGAAGGGCTACGACCTCGCCAAACTGCAAGGAAGCATCAACTTCGACCCCATCTCGAAGATGCTCAAGAAGGGTAAGGATACCTCCAAGGCCCTTGCCTTTGCAAAACCCCTCATCGAAGCCCTGGCAAAGTTGCCGCAGTACCGTTGCATCAACGTCAACGCCGACCTGCTCAACAACGCCGGTGCTTTTGTGTATCAGGAACTCGGCTAC
>JAILCU010000018.1 GCA_024690405.1 Bacteroidales bacterium | reverse complement strand
TTAAAGTGGCGTTGCCCTAAGTGTGGAACAGAGAATGAATCCGACGCATTTTCAGTACCAACACCAAACTTTTCTGCAGAGACTCATCATTTAAATCTACTTCTAAGGTCCCACCATAGAAACCATTATACAACTCTACATTAATGCTATGGTCGCAATTAGAGCAACAATCTTCATACCATTCAGATTCAATGGTATGGATTTCTTTGCCCGTGGCTATCTGACGGATCAACATGCGCGAATCGATGCAACCGCTAAAGACCAATTACAAGCATCTTCTGTATGGGATTATCAGAAAGAAGCATCTTGGCTCTTCAAAATGAAATACTACTTTGCCGATCTCGGATGGAACTGGGAAATCAATGATCGTCACTCGGTAGGTCTGACCTATACTGCTTTCAACTACATAGGCAATGGCACCACTCTTAGAGAGATGGACGAGCAGACTTGGCAAGACGGGATGCTTGTGGATGGCGGTCACAGTATGACCAATACGATAACCCGCCCTCACATGACACATGCTATAAATATTTATTATGTTGGTAACATCGGAAAATGGAACCTTGATTTTAGTGCCGACTTCTATAATGCGAAGTCCGTGCTGGATATGGATGGCGGAACCGAAAACACGATTTCCGTTAATAGCCAAACAAAAACCGAAAACCAACTGCTTGCAGAAAAACTGGTCATCACAGCCCCTGTACCAAAGGGTGAACTGACTTTCGGTGAAGAAGCTTCTTTAGTTGACCGTACACATGATTTCATACAAAGTGGATTCTCATCTGACAGTCACATCCAACAGCAGACATCCATCTGGTCGCTCTTTGCTAATTATTCCCTGCAGCTGGGCAAACTGTCGTTCAACGCAGGTCTTCGCTGGCAGAATGAGCAAAATCGTTACGATGTTGACGGACAACGAAATGACGAGATGAGTCCAAACTACTCCGTGTTAATTCCCCGCTTTTCTGCATCTTATAGAACAGAGAAATGGCATCACAAATTGTCCTATCACTGCTCGCACAACAACCCGCAGTATGGGCTGTTATCTTCATCGGTCAACTACCGCAGCAAATATGAGTACGACACGGGTAATCCCTTCCTAAAACCGCAGACCTTACACAACATCTCTTGGAGTTCATCATGGAAGTGGTTCTATGTAGAAGCCTTTTATCAATACTACAAGAATAGCATCCGTTCTTTCCAAACCGCCTACGATGACGTGAATCTTCCAGGTGTAGTAATCATGGACTATCGCAATACGCCCAAACAAGAGTACTATGGCGTGACGATGAATATCACACCGAAGTTGGGTATATGGCAACTCAATTACACAACCAATCTCTACTTCTGTAATGATGATGTCTACCCATTAGGAATAACTCACAAATGGAACGGGTTGATTGCTGACTTCACGCTCGACAATACGTTTACGCTTCCTCACTCATGGTTGTTCAATGCCTCAGGCAACTTCGCACCTTATTACGAGTCGGGACCCAGTCAGACCAAAGCCACGGGATTCATCAATCTTCGACTCAGTAAACAGTTCTTGAAGGATAAGAGTCTCAGCGTTGCCGTCCTCGCCAACGACATTCTGCATACGCAATATACGGAGCGCACGGCATACGGCGGAATCAACATCCGCACCCAATACCGCGAATACAAAGACTCCCGCCGTATCGGCATCGACCTCTCATGGAAGTTTAATGCCACCCGCAGCCGCTATAAAGGTAGCCATGCAGGACAAAGCGAACGCAACCGACTCTAAATGTTGACTACTTCGCTTCGGAGAAAACCAGACTCTGAATGATTATTATTCCCACGTTGGGGACGAAATGTTCCCACGTTGGGAATGAATCGTTCCCAAGGAGGGAATACACACTAAGGGCTAGGCCGAACAACTTGAAGAGATAATCCGAGCAACTTGAAGGGCTAATCCGAGCAACTTGAAGGGCTAATCCGAACAACTTGAAGAGATAATCTGAACACCTTGTAGGCATAATCCGAACACAAAACCCAATTCAAATTTTTCAGAGTTCGACGAAAAATCTCTTCATCTCTCACATCAAGCCTCTGAAACGCCCGTGGGCAAAGGTTTTCACGAATTTTATCCCTCACGTCATCTCTCACTTCATCTCTCACATAATCTCTCACATCAGCTTTCTAATTGTGTTTGTTGGCGTGAGGGATGACGTGAGGGAACATGTGAGAGATGAAGTGAGGGATGATTTAAGCAAGTTTCCTTTATTTACGGGGCTTTCAGGCCCGCGATGTGAGGGATGGATTTATTTTTTTTTCTTAGTGTGATGACTACTATTTCGCCTGTGGCGCCGAAGCGGAAGGGGATGAGGGCGCCTAAGCCTGCGGTGACGAAGAGGGATTGACGGCCCTCCTTGTACCAGCCGTTAATCTCCTTGCCCGTTATCGACATGGGGCTCCAACCGAACAGCGAGAACTGCATGTTGTGTGTATGTCCGCTCAGGGTGAGTTGGGCGCGTCCGTCGGGGATGATGGTGCCGCGCCATACACCTGGGTCGTGGGCCAGCATCAGTATAAAACCCTTAGTGTTCTTTAGTGCCTTTTTTATGTCGATGCGCTCTGGATAGCCTTTGTTGCTACAGTTGTCTTCTACGCCGGCAATCACAATCTGGCTATTGCCTCTGCGAATGGTGCGATGCTCGTTCATAAGTAGGTTCCAGCCCATACGCTTCTCCAGGGCGATGGTTTCCTTGCATTGCTGCACTCTGCGTTCGGCTATCGGGTGCATGTATTTGTCGTAGTCGTGATTGCCCAGAATGCTGTACACACCATCTTTGGCGCGGAGCGAACCTAGCAGTTCGGTGTGCTCGTATATATCCTTGGGTTTAACGTTCTGCAGGTCGCCAGTAAACACTATCATGTCTGCATTCTGAGCATTCATTGCGTCAACGGCACGTTTCAGCATCCATTGTCTGTCGCCCTTCATCGTGCCCACGTGGGCGTCAGAAAACAATACTATCTTATATCCGTCGAACTCCTTTGGCAGTTCGGGCGATGAGTAGGTCTGGTGGTTTATCTCCAGTTTCTGGAAACCGATAAACGCACCATACA
>JAILCU010000131.1 GCA_024690405.1 Bacteroidales bacterium | reverse complement strand
AATTGCACGTTGCTCATTTCAAGGGAGAACATAGCCACAGGCTCACGCATATCCACGGCGATCTTCTTGGCCATGGACAAGACGAAAGCCGTTTTGCCCATTGCCGGACGTGCGGCGATGATGATGAGGTCGCTGTTCTGCCAACCGCTCGTGAGCTTGTCGATGCGCGGGAATCCGCTGGAGAGTCCCGAAAGGCCGTTCTGTCGGGCTGCGGCTTTCTTGAGTTCCTCGTAGGCCTCGTGAATCACGGGATTGATCTGGGTGTAGTCTTTCTTGAGGTTCTGCTGTGAGATGGCAAAAAGCTTCCCTTCGGCATCCTGCATCAGGTCATCGACGTCGATGGTGGAATCAAAGGCCTGCTGCGAAAGGTAGCTGGCATAGGTGATGAGTTCGCGTGCCAGAAACTTCTGTGCGATGATTCGTGCATGGTATTCGATATGGGCCGAGGACGTGACATTGGAGGTCAGTTGCACCAGGTAGGTGGGGCCGCCTGCTTCTTCCAGGTTGTTCTGGTTGTCAAGGTATTCGCGTACCGTGAGGATGTCAACGGGCCTCTGTTCGATGTTCAGCGAGCGTATCGCTTCGTAGATGATCTGATGACGATGGTCATAGAAACTCTCGGGCTTGAGGAGTTCGCTCACTTGGGCAAAAGCGTCCTGCTCAATCATGAGCGCACCTATAACGGCTTGCTCCATCTCAAGATTCTGCGGTTGCTGACGTCCGAAGGTGTCTTCGTCAGGAGTGTTCACCTGACGGGTTCGGGTCCGGGGACGCCGGTTGTTATCTGAAGGCATGTAAGTTTTTGAGTTTGTAAGTTCTTAAGTCTTTGAGTTATTGCGTTTTTTATCTCAGAAATGCCTCTATGTGCAGATTTTAGCTTATCTTTGTCCGCGCAACGGGAAAAATGAAACATCTGATGAGCACACACCTTATATATATAGGCTTGGGAAGCAATTCGGCAGACGGAGCTCGTGTAATGGCTGATGCCGTAGAGCGTTTGGCTGCTTTGGCGCATGGTGAAGTGGCGTGCAGTTCATTGCAACGGACTGAAGCCATCGATTTCCCGTGGCCTTGTGAGTTCTTCAATCAGGTGGTGAGTGTGCGCACATCAATGCACTTATCCACTTTCAAAGCCACCTTGAAACGCATCGAGCGCGAGGCGGGTCGCACCGCGGCAGATACTCAACGGGGGATTGTTCCCTTGGATCTGGACATCTTGATCGTTGACGGTAGGGTAGTGCGCCCTCAGGATTGTAAGCGGCCTTATATCCTCGCGGCTTTGCAGGAACTTCACATGCCGAAGAGATCGTCCAAACCCACGCTCTCGTCTACGTCCTCCGATACGCTCTCGTCGCTATAGGTCGTACCGCACGGATCAAAGCCAGGCGGAATTTCGAATTGTTCGCTCTGCGAATAGTTAAGACTGGCATCGGCATAGACTTTCTGGAGGAACAGGGCGCATATGGGGAGTGAGGCGGCAGCACCCTGACCATAGGTCATGCTGTTGAAATGGATGTCGCGCTCGTCGCCGCCGACCCAGGCTCCGAAAGCCAGACTGGGCGTATATCCCACAAACCAGCCATCCGAGTTGTCGTTCGTGGTACCGGTCTTGCCACCCATCGGTGCTGTAATCTTGTAACGGTTGCGCATTCTCGAACCCGTACCTCCATCAATGACGCCGCGCATCAGCACGATCATCTTATAGGCACTCTCTTCGCTGATGACTTCGTTAATCCGCGGTGTGAACTCGTCTATGATGTTTCCTTCCGAGTCCTCAATGCGCGTGACGTAGAGTGGGGCACAGCGAATGCCTTTGTTGGGGAACGAGGTATAAGCCGATACCATCTCCTGCACGGAGATGTCGCACGGTCCCAGGCACAGCGACAACGAGGGATGGATCTCTTGGTTGAGGATTCCGAATTGATGTAGCAGGCGCACAAATGCTGAGGGATTCAGCTGGCTCATGAGATAAGCCGAGATCCAGTTGTTGGACTGGGCCAGTCCCCATTTCAAGGTCACCATCTCTCCGTATCGGGCACGGCTGCCATTACGGGGCGTCCAGGTCTGTCCGCCACCGACCTGATAGGTCTGTTGTACGTTGGGCGCGACGTCGCACGGACTCCAACCGTTCTCCATCGCTAAGGTGTAGAGGTAGGGCTTGATGGTAGAACCCACTTGCCGTTTGCCCAGACTTGCCATGTCATATTGGAAGTGACGGAAGTTCAATCCGCCGACATAAGCCTTTACGGCGCCTGTGTGTGTATCCATACATACGAAACCGGAACGCAGGAAACCTTTCGTGTATTTGATGCTGTCCAGTGGTGTCATTGTAGTGTCGATCTCTCCATTGGACGAATACACGGTCATCTCCATTGGTGTGTTAAACGCCTTCTCTATCTCTGCTATGCTGGCGCCGTCGCGTTGCATCGCCAGGTAACGTTCGCTTTGGCGCATCGCTCGTTTAAGGTTTTCCTGTGCTTTTGCAGTACCAATGTTCGAGCCGTATGGTGCATTCGCTTTGCCTTTGCGTTCAGCGTTGAAGTGGGGCTGCAAATAGCCGCTGACATGTTCCGTCATGGCCTCTTCGGCGTAGCGCTGCATGCGGCTGTCTATGGTGGTGAAGACCTTCAGGCCGTCCGTATAGATATTGTAGGGTTCTCCGTCTTTCTTCTTGTTCTTGTTACACCATCCGTAGAGCGGGTCGGTCTCCCAGGCGAGACTGTCTTCATAGAATTTCTGCTTCTGCCACGTGGCGTAGTTGCTGCGGTTGGGTTTCTTGGCCATGAGCATCTGACGCAGGTGTTCGCGCAGGTAGGTGGCTTCGCCTTCCTTATGGTCGGTGCGGCGGAAATTCAGCTCGAGGGGTTGTGCGGCTAACGAGTCCACCTCGGTTTGTGTGAGGTAACCGGCCTTGAGCATCTGGCCGAGCACTACGTTTCTGCGGCTGGTAGCGCGTTCGGGATAGCGCACAGGGTTGTAGTATGAAGGATTCTTGCACAAGCCCACGAGCAGGGCGCTTTCGTTAACGGTGAGCTCGCGTGGTTCTTTGTTGAAATAGGTTTTGGCGGCCGATTTCAAACCTACTGCATTGTGCAGGAAGTCGAAGTAGTTGAGATACATGGTAAGGATCTCT
Source organism: Bacteroidales bacterium (assembly GCA_024690405.1). Classification (GTDB taxonomy): domain Bacteria; phylum Bacteroidota; class Bacteroidia; order Bacteroidales; family Bacteroidaceae; genus Physcousia. The sequence goes on along the minus strand of JAILCU010000131.1, from coordinate 7,904 downwards.
TCTTTCGTATAGAGGCGTTCCAATTCTACGGCAATCACCCATTCTATGGGTTTCTGCGTCAGGCGCTCTTCTACACTCGAGGCATGGGATGAATAGACCTGCTTGGCCAGCTGCTGGGTAATGGTCGAGCCTCCGCCTGCATTCTTCTGTCTGAGGATTCCGCGCTTGAAAATCGCACGCAGCAAAGCCCTGAAATCGATGCCCGAGTGGTTGTAGAAACGCACATCTTCGGTAGCGACCAACGCTTGTATCGTCGAAGGGGCTATCTTGTCATAGTCGACAAAGACACGGTTCGCACGTGTATAGCTCCAAGTGCCTAATACTCGTCCGTCCGATGAGATGACTTGCGAAGCGAACTTGTTCACCGGGTTCTTCAATTGCTGAAGGTCCGGCATATATCCAATCCAACCTTTTGAGATGGCCCAAAAAGCACTCGCGCCGCCCACGATGAACAGCAACAGTAAGCACCAAAGCGCGATCATGATTTTCTTCTTCATAGAAATCTTCTTTTGGGATAAGTCCATAAAGTATTATTCCTCTTTTAGAGAGGAAAACGGGTTGCAAATATAGGCTATTTATCCCGAAACATTGATATGAAACCATGAAAAGTTGCAAAAAAAATGATTTCTTGACGATCTTTATCCCTTTTATAACTCATTATCCAATCTTTTGGCTTATATTTGTACCGAATTAGACAACGAACCTTAAGGTTCCGCTGTTCGTAAGGATTTAAAAGAATATGAATAGAAGCCTTGTCACTATAGCCGACCACTCGCGTGAGAAAATCGAATACCTCATTCGTATGGCTGAGGAATTTGAGCGGCATCCCAACCGTTTGTTGCTGCAAGGGCGGGTCGTTGCCACGCTTTTCTTCGAGCCTTCCACTCGAACCCGTCTCAGTTTCGAGACCGCGGCCAACCGACTTGGTGCACGCGTTATAGGTTTTGCCGACCCTAAGGTCACCAGCGGTACCAAGGGCGAAACGCTCAAGGATACCATTATGATGGTCAGTAATTATGCAGACGTCATCGTTATGCGTCATTATCTTGAAGGTGCGGCACGTTATGCCAGCGAGATCGCCCCTGTGCCCATCATCAATGCCGGCGATGGTGCTAACCAGCATCCCTCGCAGACGATGCTCGACCTCTACACGATCTATCAGACGCAAGGCACGCTCGAAAACTTGAACATCTATCTCGTGGGAGATCTGAAATACGGACGTACCGTTCATTCTCTCCTCATGGCGATGCGTCATTTCAATCCTACCTTCCACTTCATCGCGCCCGAAGAGCTTGCCATGCCTGAATACTATAAGGACTATTGCCGTCAGCACGATATCCGTTACGTAGAACATCAGGACTTCGACAAAGACGTGATCGCTGGGGCCGATATTCTTTATATGACGCGTGTGCAGCGAGAGCGCTTCACGGATTTGATGGAATATGAACGTGTCAAAGATCGTTATCTGCTGAAACTTGACATGCTCTCCAAGGCGCGCCGGAACATGCGTATCCTGCATCCGTTGCCACGTGTCAACGAGATTGAGTATGCTATTGATGACGATCCTCATGCCTATTATTTCCAACAGGCTCGCAACGGACTCTTCGCGCGTCAGGCTATCATCTGCGATACTCTTGGCATCACGCTCGAACAAGTCAAGGCCGACACCTCCATTCTCCCCTAAGCTGCTGTCAGGCAGTGATTGCCACTCATCCCCAATTAACTATTTATCTGTCGCACTCAAGCTTTATGAAACGACAAGAACTCATTGTTTCGGCCCTCGACCATGGCACGGTCATTGACCATATCCCTTGCGACCGCCTTTTCCAGGTGATCAATCTGTTGCATCTCGACGAGATGACATCCAAAGTGACGATTGGCTACAACCTGCGTTCGCAGAAGATGGGTACCAAGAGCATCATCAAAATCGCCGACCGCTTCTTCACCGACGAAGAGCTGAACCAGCTTTCTGTGGTGGCTCCCAATGTCACCCTTACGATTATTCGCGACTACGAAGTCGTGGAGAAACGTTCCGTATCGCTTCCCGATGAACTCCGTGGTATTGTACGCTGCGACAATCCCAAGTGTATCACTAACAACGAACCTATGTCCACGCTCTTTCATGCGACCGACAAAGAACGCGGCGTCATTCAGTGCCACTACTGCAACCACGAACAACAGATTAAGCAGGTCAAACTGGTGTAGCATTCTGAGTATTCTTAAAGTGCAAACCCTTCCCTTCCCCTCAAGAGATCAAACATATTCTCTAATTTAATGATTCCTTTAGTATTGGTCCGTTAAATTATTGATAATCAATGATTTATAAATTATAAATATAGAGTGGGCTAAACTCAAGAACTTACAAACTCAAGAACTTACAAACTCACAAACTCACAAACTCAAAAACTCAAAAACTCAAATACTTACAAACTCAAATACACTTACATGAAACGAGACAACACCATTTTCGAACTCATTCAAGAGGAACGCGCCCGTCAGGAGCGTGGTATTGAACTCATCGCGTCAGAGAACTTTGTTAGCCCTCAGGTGATGGAGGCTATGGGTTCGCCACTTACGAATAAATATGCCGAAGGCTATCCCGGACATCGCTATTATGGCGGGTGTCAGGTGGTGGATAAGGTAGAGCAACTGGCCATCGACCGTATTTGCGAACTCTTCGGCGCCGAATATGCCAATGTTCAACCTCACTCCGGCGCTCAGGCCAATGCCGCAGTCTTCCTTGCCTGCCTCAATCCCGGGGATACCTTTATGGGCTTGAACCTTGACCACGGAGGTCATCTTAGTCACGGTTCGCTGGTGAACACCTCTGGCATTATCTATCGCCCTGTGGGATACAATCTTAATAAGGAGACGGGCCGGGTGGATTACGACGAGATGGAACAGTTGGCGCAGCAGCACCGTCCGAAACTCATTATCGGTGGCGGTTCGGCTTACAGCCGCGAGTGGGACTATCGCCGTATGCGTGAGATCGCTGACAAGGTTAGCGCTCTTTTCATGGTGGATATGGCTCATCCTGCGGGTCTCATCGCTGCCGGACTGCTTGACAACCCTCTGAAGTACGCTCACATCGTGACTTCTACCACTCATAAGACGTTGCGCGGACCGCGCGGAGGTATCATCTTGATGGGTAAGGACTTCGACAATCCGTGGGGCAAGACCACACCTAAGGGCGTTGTCAAAAAGATGTCCGCTCTCCTCAACAGTGCTGTCTTCCCTGGCATCCAGGGCGGTCCGCTCGAACACGTTATTGCGGCAAAGGCAGTAGCATTTGGCGAGGCTCTGACTCCTGAGTTCCGCGAGTATCAGGCGCAGGTGAAGAAGAACGCGGCCACTTTGGCATCGGAACTGATCAAGCGTGGCTTTGACATCGTTAGCGGTGGTACCGACAACCACTCTATGCTCGTGGACCTGCGTTCGAAGTATCCTGATTTAACGGGTAAGGTGGCTGAAAATGCGCTCGTGGCAGCAGACATCACCGTCAACAAGAATATGGTTCCCTTCGATAGCCGCAGCGCTTTCCAGACTTCCGGAATCCGCTTGGGTACACCTGCTATTACTACCCGTGGGGCCAAGGAGGATTTGATGGTGAAGATTGCTGAACTCATCGAGCGTGTTCTCAATGATCCCGAGAATGAGGCTGTCATCTCAGCTGTTCGCACGGAGGTGAACGGAATCATGAAGGACTATCCTCTCTTCGCTTACTAAAAATTCGCATAAAAAAAGTTTTGCGAAAATCCCTCCAACCCTCCACACCCCTGTAACCATGCGGGTTTTGGTGTGGAGGGTGTGGAGGGTTGTGCGTAAACCTTCCACAAAACACTCTTTTCTTGTCGTAGAGATGTATTTTGGGCACTTTGTTGGATTTCTTTTGGGTACTCTTTTTGATCCTTCTTTATTTCTTTGAACAAATGATACGCATAGTTTGACCTATAGCTCATTTTGCAGGCTGAAATCTTTCAAAATGCCTTTATATACAGGCGTTTTCAGAACTCAAGGTGCCTTGCAGTGTGAAAATTTGTTACATCTGTGTAATGCACATATAAGCCCTATAGTCTAAAAAACTGTCTCGTCGGGGGCTACTCGCCCCCTTGGCGACGCCGTTCCCCTCGGTGTTTTTCATAGTTTTTTTACAAAATAGTATATTTCAGCCTGCAAAATGAGCTATACGCCCATAGTTTTTGCCTAACCCTCCACACCCTCCACCTCAAAACCCGCATGGTTACAGGGGTGTGGAGGGTTGGAGGGATTTTTACAAAACATTTTTTGTGCAAAACAATCTACGATTGACCACAAAAAGCGGACACTCGATACCCGTTCTTGCCCATTTCCAACTCCTGAAAATTAACGACGGGGCGGTCTTCTTCAAAAACCTTTAAGGGTTTTGGGTAAAACCTATAAAGGTATGCGGAGAAACCTATAAGGGTTCGGCGAAAAGGTGTTATCGAGGTGGAAAGCCGGAAACAATAAGCAGGTATAGAATATAAAAGTGTGGCCTCCAGCATAAGGTCGCACAACCTTACATATAAGGTCGCACAACCTCATACGACGGGTCGTTCAGCATCATACGACGGGTCGTTCAGCATCATACGACGGGTCGTTCACCCTCACGCGTCAGGTCGTTCACCCTCACGCGTCAGGTCGTTCAGCATCACGCGACGGGTCGTTCAACATCATGCGACGGGTCGTTCGCCCTCACGCGACGGGTCGTTCACACTCACGCGTATGGACGTGCTTGCATCGGTTGATGCTACTTGAAAATGCAGCAAGTGAAATAGTGGGGGAAACGAAGTTTGTTTCAATGGCAATTGCTGATAATGGAGAAAGGAAATGAAGTAAGGGAAAATTGCTTAAACTATTGGAATAACGCCAAGTAGATAAAGTTCTGGAAATTAAGTTGTTATAATCTTTATAGCTAAAGTTGTTGATCGGCTGGTAAAGGGCTTGCTTCTTGTGTGTTTGTGCCTGAATTGTTTACACCCCCTTCGGCACTTTCTGTCGCATCCATGATAATCGAGTCCAATCATCCTCCAATCTACGCTTCGTCTTGGATGAGGAGTTTGGCGCATCATGTCTGCAGGTTGGAGGCTGAACATATAGAGGAGTTGGCGTGTCTCACAGGTGAGACTGTCGTGTCTCATCTATGAGACTGTCGTGTCTCATACATGATATTCTTCTGTCTCATCGGTGAGACAAATCGATGTCCCCAATGATTCAGGGGCATGCGTCGGTATGTATGGAGTTGAAGTACTGGGCGTGAGTTGTCATTCCCTCTATGTCCCTCTCCCCGCAAGTCTGTTCGCACTTCAAACCGCAGCCTCAAGCTACATCTCCTCCCTCCCAAACCGCGTTCTTGCTCTATAGCTTCTCTCCGCATTGCGAACAGAATTTGTCTGACTTGCGCACTTTATTGTTGCACCGTGGGCAGCGGTTGTTGCGAACGGGTTCGTTGGTAGCGTTGATGAACGAGGCGGTGACTATGCCTCCGGGAACGGCGATGAGGGTATAACCAAGCAGCATAATGAAAGAAGAGAGGAAACGTCCGGCTGTTGTTACGGGAGTGATATCCCCGTAGCCAACGGTGCTGAGGGTGGTGATGGCCCAATAGATAGAGGTGCCGATGTCGCTGAAGGAGCTGTCCGGTGCTCCGCTTTCGATGATAAACATCAGAGTGCCTAAGCAGATGACCAGTACAAGTACGAAAAGAAAATAGACCGCGATCTTATGAAAGCTTCGTCCGATGGCCTGCAATAATAATTCTCCCTCATTGAGGAACACGAACAGACGGAAAATGCGAAAAATACGTATAAAACGGATGCTGCGCAGGATGAGCATGTATTGAGCTCCGGGGATGAATACGGAGAGGTAGGGCGGGAGAATGGCTACCAAGTCGATAATGCCCCATCCGCTCAGGGCGTAGCTGCGACGGTCTTCGGCGCAGTAGAGGCGGGCGATGTATTCGATGGTGAAACCAATGGTGAACACCACTTCCATCCAACCCAAAGTGGATTTAAGCCATGGGGGTAGCGAGGGGGAGCTCTCGACAAAGAGGATGACCAGACTCAGGGCGATGGCTATCGTGAGGGCGATATCAAAGCGGCGGCCGGCAGGGCTGTCGTCGTTGAAGATGATTTTGCGGAGGCGCTCTTTCAGTGAAGTGTGCTGGTGGTTCTCTGTCATAGTTTTAACATTTTTCTCTACAAATTTGATGCGGAGGGAAGCGGAAACAGTCGTTTGTTCATGTCCCTTCACGATGTGTTCAGAAAGTGTGGAGGCCAATGGTTGGGAAGGTCGGGCTCCAGATCTTTCTGTGGCAAAGTTACGGTTTGTTGGTGAATAAAACAAACTTTTGGTACTTTTTTTGTGGAGGGATAAGGGATCGTCTTCCTAATACAACATGCCGAAAAGTATTTGTTTAATATTTCTTAACGCTACTTAAGACTTCTTTTTAGAGACAATTCAGTATCTTTGCACGCTGAAATAAGGGTATGGCAAATACTCCTTAAAATTGGCGCGCATTTGTAGTGCGATGCGCACGTTCAATTTTAGCCTCTTAGCGGGGCAGTTTTTTTATGTTTAATCAAGCAGATATAGCTCACCTCAACATATACTTTGATACGTTTTTGTATCAACGTTTTTTAATGGTTTCAGCGCTGGTTGCTGAAGTCATTGCTCTGAGCCGTACTGTTTCCTTTCTCTGGGGGTCTCTTCTGCGTGTTTTCACCCGAAGGCATTTTGGTCCGCCGCCCGATGTGGGCCTGTGTCCTACCATTCTCTTATTCCAGCGATCGATAACCCCAATTCTCACCTCCTTTTCGAACCCTTCAGCGCTACGCCAGTGATGCAACTGACGGCGCCGTAGGCGTATGATAAATGGAGTGGAGATGTACTTTTCTTAACACACTCATGATGCCAAAACTCTCCTGCGAAACCAGATTTCAGGAACTCTATCATAAGGATCCGGAAGGGGTCGCATTTTGTCCTTATCGGATATGTCCCATAGGTGCCCATTCCGACCATAATCTTGGAAAAATCACCGGTTTGGCCATTGACAAAGGCATTCATGTCGCTTATCGTCCCAAGGAAAACGGGGTCGTTGAACTCAGCTCGCTGCAGTTTGGCAAACGTGCCCAATGGCATATCGCCCAGGTGCCGGCGCAACGCCAAGGCGACTGGGCCGACTATCTGCGTGGGGCTACCCTGGTGCTCTCCCGCCGCTATCCGCTTCATCTGGGAATGAGCGGTGTCATTGAAGGCTCTCTGCCAATTGGCGGACTATCCTCATCGGCAGCCGTCACGCTTTCTTTTTTGAGTGCTCTTTGTCGGATCAATCAGATCTCTCCTTCCGCCACGGAACTCATCCGGATGGCGGTCGCTGTGGAGAATGACTACGTCGGTGTGAGTAGCGGTAAGCTCGACCAGAGCTGCGAACTCTATTCCAAAAAGGATCACCTGCTGTATCTCGACACCCGCACCGATGAGTACGAACTCATCCCCACTCATCCCTCAATGCCTGAGTATGATATCCTCATCCTTTTCAGTGGTGTAGAACGCACCTTGGCTGGCAGCGCTTTCAATATGCGTGTTGACGAATGTCGCTCTGCTGCCTACGCTCTCAAGGCTTTGTCCGGAATGACTTATGGTAAGTTTGCCGAGACCAACCTGCGTGAGGTTCCGAGGGAGGTGTATGAACAATACAAGAACCAACTCCCCGAGACCTGGCGCCGCCGTGCCGAGCACTGGTATACCGAGTTCGCCCGTGTGGAAGCAGGTGCTGAGGCCTGGCGTCGCGGTGATCTGGAGACCTACGGACGTCTCAGCTTCGAGAGCGGATGGTCCAGCATCAATAATTGGGAGACGGGGTCGCCCGAGCTGAAGACCCTCTA
>JAILCU010000021.1 GCA_024690405.1 Bacteroidales bacterium | reverse complement strand
CCGCCCGTCCACTTGCTCACCTGGCAGCGGGCATCCACGGTTTGGGTGCCTTCGCCGTCCTCCTGCGGGTTGTAGTATTCGTAGCGTCCGAAAGGATAGATGACGGGGCAGCGGTGGTCGCCCACGACGGCGCTGAGGTTGAGGCCCGCTTCTACGCCGTACGAAAGTGCATTCTTTGCCGTGCGGCGCAACGCACCGTGGTGGTAGTTGGAGAGGTTGGAGAGCGATACGCCGCTCAACTGCTGCGAGTTGGAGATCTGCCCCCAAAGCACATTGGCGCGTGCGATGACGTAACGGTTGCGGTACTGGGCATCGGCCGAGAGAATGTTCACGCTCACACCGTCAATGCTCGAGTATTTGTAGCGCTTGTCGGCGTTGGCCGTTGCATCGTTGCAATAATAATAGGAAGCACCTATGCGCAAGCCTGGCACGCCTTCGTAGTCCAGACGGACGGTATAGCCGGGACTCGTGAAGTTATCCGTCTCGAACAGTCCCTGCTTGCCGTCAGCGACCCAATGGTCGCGGCCGAAGCCGTCGGCGTTCAGGCCACTGGTGACGTATGCCTCGTAACTGATTCGGCTGTAGCCCTTGCCTAAGCGGCCGAAGATGCTCAGACCTGTCTCGTGCCACGTCGAGGGAATAAAGGTCGTCTCAGCCTCCGGGCGGATAGTGCCGAAGAACAGAATCGGTTCGTGGTGCGCGTTGGTCAGACCTACGGGCAGCACCATATGTCCGGCGCGGACGTGGAAGGCACGGTTCAGCGTGTATGTCAGGTGGAACTGCTCGAGTGCGACTTCGCCGCCTTTCTCCATCTCCGTCTCGTATTCGCCGTTCTCCGAGGCCTCCATCTCTGTTTCCAGACCTACGCCGCCTGCTTCGAACTCGATTTCTGCACCAAGTTGCCAGTGACGGTCGAACTTATAGTCACCTGCAATCACGAAGCGGGGGATGGCAATACTGTTGCGACGCTCATAGGTGTTGCCCGTTGTGGTTCCGTTGAAACGGCTTGTGCCATAACCCATGAACGACCCCACCATCTCGCCGTAGCTGCCGATGCGGAAGTGCTCAAAATCATCGTTCTGTGCAAGCACCGTGCTATTCATTGTCAGCGCAATCATAGCGGCGGCCAAGAGGTTTTGTTTTACCTTATTCATCTTTAAAAGATATCCTTACAAATCTATTATATAATACTACTAATACTACTTTTTATGTCCCAATGATACCGATGATGCTGTCTGAAGAACCCGTTCTTAACGGAAAAAGACGTTCGCCTGAAGGGTGTTTTCCTATGACACCATGGATGTCGGCCCATCGAAACCGGCGGCAAAAGTAGGCTAAAAAAAGGAAAGCACAAAGCCCCTATCTGAAGAATACCTAATAATAATGACTGAATTTTTTATCCTATCTGCAGAACATCGCGCCCACTCATTAAAATTAGGTATGAGCGTAGCGCAGTCCACCGCAGGCAGACTCTGAAGGAAAAACTTTTTGGAGTATTTCCAATGAATTTTTCAAAATAATCTTTGCGGTTTGGAAGAAGGTCCGTATCTTTGCGGGCGAATTCGCAAGAAGGGGCCATTAGCCCTTCATCATCCTCAGCGTTACCCTATCACTAACCGATTAACCATTAACCCTTTTAAAAATAATATCTACATCTCTTTATGAAACTTCGGATTCAGTTTCTTCCTGCGCTGGTCATGCTTCTGGTCAGTGCTTTGTATCCTGCGAATGCATCGGCATTCGTGCCTTCCAATGACAAGGCTTATTATATTCAGAACAAGCGTGGCGACCTTGGCACAAAGGATGGTTTCCTTGTGAACACAGTGCGTGCAGACCTCGGTGCCACCAAAGGGCAGTTCGCCCTTATTTCCTACCAGGATCTGCTTTATCTCTACAGCATTGCCGATAAGAAATTTATGTATCGCGATCCGGTGACGGATGCCAACGGATGGAGCAATGTGATACTCAGCAATGAGAGGATTGACGCTTTCGAGCTGGAACAGAGCACAACGTTTGCTGACTATCCCGTCCGCATCAAAAGCAACGGTTTTATCCTCAACTCTGCCAGACAGACCCAAAAAGGTGTTTGTCTGAACACATGGAACAAATATGACGAGGGCAACCATTATGCCTTCATCGAGGCAGCGGAGTTTGATCCCGCCGAAGCGCTGGCCACCTTGGAGCGCTATTTCTCGGGGCAGCTCACGGTCACCTACCGCGTTGAAGACGCTCAAGGCAATCTGCTGGAAGAACTCACTGCCACAGGCAACGACGGGGAAGTCATTACCGCGGTACCGGATCATGTGGAACGCCATGCCTACACTACTTACACCGTTCAGCAGCCCGTGACGCTGGCAAAGGGAGGAGAGAATATTGTCAAGGTGACCGCTACCTGGAAACTGCCCTTCGAACTCTCCCCCGACCTGGACAATGTCCATTGGTATAACCTCGCCCTGCGCGAAGGCACAGAGTACGTCACTACCGACAACGGGTACAGATGTAATCCCACTCCGACGTCGAGCGATGTGATGAGTGACACCTACCAATGGGCCTTCCAGGGCGATCCCTACAACGGCATTGTTGTGCGCAACCGTTCGGATCTCGCAAAGACACTGGCGAAAGTGAACGACCGTGCTGTACTGTCTTCCGAGACTTATGCCTGGAAGATTGAAGAAAACAGCAAGGGTTTTCTGCTGGCAAACAATACAGACGGCAAATATATCAATGAATACGGAGGTTCGGGAGGCTATCTGGGCTTCTGGCACAACGCATCGGACATCAATTCCATCTTCACCGTGAGCGAGGTAGGCTCGCTGACCGTAGAGAATGTGAAATTGCCATCAGGTGCAACTCTCAAACTTTTCAAATCCGATGAGGAGAACGCCAATGGACGGGCTGTCCTGGTGATCCCCGGTGGCGGCTATGGATATGTCGCCGGAAGCAGCGAGGGAGCAGATTGGGCGCCACTGTTCAACGAACTGGGTTATACGGCCGCAGTGCTCACTTATACGACACCACCCACGGCGCCTGACGGACCGCTGACACAAGCCTGCGATGCCATGCGCTACCTGCGCGAGCATGCAGAGGAGTGCCGCACCACCACGGGCCAAATTGGGGTCATCGGTTTCAGCGCCGGAGGTCATCTGGCTTCCACGGTAGCCACGCACACCACGGGCGACGAGCGTCCGGTGTTCCAGATTCTTTTCTACCCGGTGATCACGATGGATGCCAGCTATACCCATGCCGGCTCACGCCAGAACCTGCTTGGGGATAATCCTTCGGACGAACTGGTTACGCTCTATAGCAATGAAAAACAAGTGACCGAACAAACTCCTATGTGCTATCTCTGCTGGGCAGAGAACGACGGTACCGTTCCTCCGCTCAACAGCAAGGCTTATGCCGAAGCCCTGCGCGCCAAGGATATCCCCGTGCACACCAAGAGTTTCCCCGTTGGAGGTCATGGCTTTGGTTTCAAGACCACCTATGCCTACCACGACCAAATGGTGGAGGACCTCACCCAATGGCTGCGAGGTATCGATGAGGGCCTCACCCATATCGACAGTCCCCACGAATCAAGCCCTCTCCCAGAGGTCTGTTACAATCTTGCAGGTCAGCGCATCAGCAAGCCCTCGCACGGGGTCTATATCTGCAGAGGAGCGCTGAAGGTCAAATAGCATCCTATGAAAACCATGCATTGCATCAGAGACATTGCTTTTCTCCTTTTCTGGGTCTGTTCGGCTCCGGCCGTTGTGGCTGAGGACACCCCTACAGAAAAGTCGCGTCAGGAACAGGCCGCCCTCGCAGTCATCAACCGTTTCACGGACGGACAGATGAAGGTGAAGGTGGCGCTCTCCCTTGAGAAGGATGCCAAGAATTGCGACCGCTATGCCTACAGTGCGACCTCCGACGAGCTGACAGTGGAAGCTTCCAGTGCCGTAGCAGCATGCCGCGGCTTCTATGACTACATCCGTTCCAAACATGCAGGTTACTGCGGATGGAGCGGTTCCCGTTTTCAGATGCCCGAGGATATGACGCAGGACACGGTAACGATGCTCTCGCAGTTCCGCGACCACCAGTATTTCAATGTCGTCACGTACGGCTACTCCCTGCCTTATTGGGATGAGTCACGATGGGATCAGGAAATCGATTGGATGGCCCTCCATGGGATAGATATGCCGCTGATGCTGGTGGGCGCGGAGCAGATCTACCGCGAAGTCTTTTATGAGATGGGACTCTCCAAGGCCGAAGTGGATGAATGGGAAGTAGGGCCCGCCCATCTGCCATGGTTTCGCATGGGAAATCTCGCAGGCAATACCTTCGACGGCCCCTTGGGAGAGGAATGGAACAGACGTCAACGGGCCCTCGCGCATCATCTGCTTGATCGCATGCGCGCCCTGGGCATGAAACCCGTGTGCCCCGCCTTTGGCGGTTTCGTGCCGAAAGCCTTCACCCGGCACCACAACGGTACCACCGAGAGCACGGGGTGGAACTGGATCCCGGCCGATTGTCCCAACTATCGCCTCAATCCCGGTTCAACGGCTTTTGTGGAGGTCGGACGGCGCTTCCTACAGAAATGGGAGCAAGAGTTCGGGGTGAGCAAATACTACCTTTCCGACTCGTTCAATGAAATGGAGATCCCCTCATCCACGGCCACGCTCACTCAATATGGCGATTCCATTTTCAAAAGCATCACCGAGGGTTCGGCCCATCCAGAGGTCGTTTGGGTGACACAAGGTTGGACCTTCGTCTATCAGAGCGCCAGTTGGGGGAATGAGAAGTTCAAAGCCCTCACACGAAACATTCCGGATCATCGCTTCATGGCGTTGTATATGAGTCCGGAATACGGTCCGGACAAATGCTGGGAGCAATACAAGGGTTTCGATGGAAAAGAATGGTGCTATACGATGCTTCCTAACATGGGCGGAAAATCGTTCCGGACCGGAAACTTCAGCCATTACGCCAACACCTACCTGACCAACCTCTATGCCTCCTCTGTGAGGGGAAATTGCACAGGCTACGGCATCACACCCGAAGGCATAGAAAACAACGAAATGCTTTACGAACTGATCTGCGATGCCGGCTGGACTCCTCAAAACGGCATCATCGACCTCAACAAATGGTTAAAGCAGTATGCCTGCTGCCGGTATGGACAATATACCGATGCAGAGGATGCCTTGTTGCACATGCTATGCAACACGGTATATAGCACATATATCGACCATCCGCGTTATGGATGGCAGACAGGAACAAACATTACCGGTACAGGAAATGCCTTGCCCGGCGACTCTTTCTACCAAGGCTTAGAGAAGTTTTTCAGTGACACGGAAGCGCTGAAACGGCGTTGTTCTCCGCTGCTCGAAGCAGAACTTATCGAACTCGTCGCACTGTATGTGTCGGGCTATGTAGAAAAAATATCCGCTAAGGTGCTGACGCTCGCAGACAAGCCGGAGGCGGCAGGGCGGCTCATCGACGAACTCGACGACCTGATGACAGACCTGGATGCCGCCCTCGAGCTGCACCCTTTATGCCGGCTGCAACGCTGGGAAGAGATGGCGGTGGAGATGGCGGAGACAGATTCCGTGAAAAAACGTAATGCCCGCAATGCACGCCGCATCGTGACCGTCTGGTATGGCCATCACACCTACGACGAGCCGGTGCAAGATTATGCCGCCCGTCTGTGGAGCGGACTGGTGCGCGATTTCTACCGGCCCCGTCTTGTAAATACACTCAAACAACGTCTTGGCATGTTGGATTCGTTTGATCACATTGCTTTTGAGAACGCCTTCGTGGCCGCAGCGCCGGTTCTTTCGGAGGCACGTGCGGTAGAAGGTGATCACATCGAATTCCTTTCAGCTTTGATCCAACGGGCGAAATCGGTCGGTGCGATGGCTGAAAGACCCGATGCACCCGCCGGCAAGAGCTTCTTTCAAAGCGAGTCCGTGCAACAACAGATCAACCACTGATGACGGACAGAAAGGACCAAAATATCCGATCTCTACAACAGACTAACGGAAACAGATTGTATTATCTTTTAAACGGAAATTGAATATGTTGACCTCTTCCCGTCTTCTCACCCCTCTTGAACGCAGGAAGCGAACCACCTCAAACCGCAGCTTGCCGAATATACTCCTGCTGCTGCTTCTGCTACCGCTTAACGCCTGTTCTACCTTAAGAAACAGTGAAAAGGATCACGTGCCCGAACGCAGTATTGTCATCCTCTACGAAAACGATGTCCATTGCAAGATTAATGGCTATAAGCGGCTGGCAGGATTGCGTGATCACATCGCACAAGCCGACACGGCCTATGTGGGCATCGTCTCATGCGGTGATTTCCTGAACGGCGATGTCGCCGGAGCACTCACACGTGGACAATACATTGTTGATGTGATGCGTCAGGTGAGATACGATGCGGTGACTTTAGGCAACCATGAGTTTGACTTCGGAGTTCATCGCATGCAAGAGCTTCTGCCACAGATCGGTGCGCCTGTCCTTTGTGCCAATCTCTTCGTCAACGGACTTGATACGCCCATGTATGCCCCTTATCTCCTTTGCCATTATGGCAATAAGCAGGTCGCCTTCGTGGGGGTATGCACACCTTCTGCCATGGCCGACGAATCCTATTCCTTCTTTGATGAAGAGGGGCATCAACTCTACGATTTGCGTCCCATGCAAGTTTTCAAGCTGGTGCAACAGGCCGTTGATGCCGCGCGAAGCGAAGGAGCCGATTATGTGGTCCTTCTCTCCCATCTTGGCGAAGCGCCCACCGCTGATGACGTTGATTCGCATACCATCGTCTCTCATACGCACGGCATAGACGTCGTTCTCGATGGGCACACCCATTCTGTGATTCCTCATAAGGAGGTCCCCAACGATGAAGGTCAGCCGATAAGTATCTCGCAGACAGGCACTCAGTTTGCCAATATCGGCAAACTCGTCATCGCTCCCAACGGACGTTGTTCGGTAGAACTGATTCCCGTGGCCGACCTCAAGAACGAGAACAGCCGGGTCGCGGCCACTGTGGACAGCCTCACCACGCTCATGAATGCCACCACAAGCCGGGTGCTCGGACGTTGCGACTTCAAGCTTACCATCAACGACCAGCAAGGACATCGCTTAGTGCGTCGTGGAGAGACGAACCTAGGCGACCTTTGTGCCGATGCCATGCGTGAGCGTTTGCACACCGATATAGGCTTCACCAATGGCGGGGGTATTCGCAACAATATCCCAGAAGGAAATCTCACGTATGGGCATGCCATAGGAGTTCAGCCTTTCTATAACCTCAGTTGTGTGCTGGAAGTTCCGGGGTCATGGATTCCACTGTTACTCGAACAACGCACCTGCCATTACCCCGCAGAGGATGGCGGATTCCCGCAAGTAGCAGGAATGCGCTATACACTCCATTCAGTGTCGCATCGCGTTGATGGCATCGAAATCCTAAACAGGGCTACAGGGGTGTATGAACCCCTGCAACCAGACAAGTACTATACCATCGGCACCAGCAACTATTTCTATCAGAGCAACAAGGTCCCGGACGATTGCCGCATTCTCAAACAAACCCAGCAGCAGATCTGCGACACCTTTGCCGACTATATCACCGACAACCTCAAAGGTGTTGTTGGAGAAGAATACCGCCATCCACAAGGGCGTCTGACCATTGTGGATGACTGAGAACCAACAGCAGCAGAACGCTTACATCTTTGCCATGGCCTGCTCAAGGTCAGAAATGATATCCTCTACATTCTCCAGTCCTACACTCAGGCGAATGAGATCGGGGGCGACCCCCGCTTCACGCAGCTGCTCGTCGGAGAGCTGACGGTGAGTGTGGCTGGCAGGATGCAGCACACAGGTGCGGGCATCAGCGACATGAGTGACGATGGATACAAAGTCTAAGTGATCCATAAAGCGGATGGCATCATCACGGGTTCCTTTCAGGCCGAAAGCGATGACACCGCACGAACCGTTGGGAAGGTATTTCTGTGCGAGATCATAGTATTTATTGCCAGGCAGCCCGCAATAGTGCACCCAAGCCACCTTAGGGTTGCTCTCAAGCCATTCTGCCACACGCTGTGCGTTCTCGCAATGGCGGGGCATGCGCAGATGCAAGGTTTCAAGGCCGAGATTGAGGAGAAAAGCGTTCTGGGGAGATGGGATACTGCCCAAATCGCGCATGAGCTGCGACACGAGTTTGGTCGCGTATGCCTTGCGACCGAAAGCCTTCGTATAGGTCAGACCATGATAGCTCTCGTCGGGAGTGCAGAGTCCGGGATATTTGTCGGCATGAGCATCCCAGTCGAAGTTGCCACTGTCAACGATGACACCACCGACCTGAGTGGCGTGTCCGTCCATATACTTTGTTGTGGAATGTGTGACGATGTCGCATCCCCATTCAAAGGGGCGGCAGTTGATCGGCGTGGCGAAGGTGTTATCTACGATGAGAGGTACGCCATGCTCGTGAGCAATCTTTGCAAAGCGTTCTATATCAAAGACATTGCAGCCCGGATTGGAAATCGTTTCCCCAAAGAAACATTTCGTATTGGGACGGAAGGCGGCACGGATGCGTTCGTCGTCCCAATCGGGATCCACGAAGGTGCATTCAATGCCCAACTTCTTCATGGTCACTCCAAAGAGGTTGAATGTTCCGCCATAGATGGTGTTTGAGGTCACGAAATGATCGCCTGCCTGGCAGATGTTAAAGACCGCATAGAAGTTCGCAGCCTGCCCAGAGGACGTGAGAACAGCTCCGACGCCCCCTTCGAGAGCGTTGATTTTGGCTGCCACCGCATCGTTAGTGGGGTTCTGAAGACGTGTGTAGAAATAGCCTTCATCCTCAAGGTCGAAAAGACGGGCCATCTGCTCGCTTGTGTCGTATTTGAAGGTCGTGCTCTGGTAGATGGGCAACTGCTGCGGTTGACCCTTGGAGGGTTTCCAACCACCATGAATACAGAGGGTCTCTAAATTTTTTTTCAGCATGATGATAAATAAGGGCAGACTCGGCTGCGGTTTAAGGGGTTGTTAAAGATAGAAGAGTGATGAGAGACTGATGAGAGATTAGAGATGAGAGATAGATTAGAGTTGAGAGATGAGAGATGAGAGATAGATTAGAGTTGAGAGATGAGAGACAGATGAGAGATGAGTGATGAGAGATGAGAGACAGATGAATCAGACGATAGATGAGAGATGAGAGTTGAGAGATTAGAGACTCCGCGCCAGCCAAATTCTTTTCTCCTCACTCTTCCCTCGCTCTCCGCGCCAGCCCAAATGGTACCTGTTACTTGGTCAACTGGTAAATGCAGTTGCGTTAGCCAAATATTAAATCCTTAAATCTTTAAATAATCTCGGTCCTTAAATCCTTAAATAATCTTTTTCACTCTATTAGGTGTCAGAATTGGATCGTGAAGGCCGGCGTTTCGGTCTCGCCCGTCTCGGTGGCGCCTTCTTCCAGGTTGTCGTCGGCCGAGGCTTTCTCCTGAATATGCTTGAGTTCGTCCTTGCGGCGCTTAGCAGTCGGCGTGGACTCCACCATGGAAATCACGTCGTCGTTGTCGAGGTCCTTATCCGAGAAAATATAGATATATCGGCGTTGCTTATGGGTACGGTTCTCGTCCTCGTTATAATAGTTCCTGCGGCGATCATCGTTGTTCTCCTTCTCCTCTTCGAGCTGACGCTGTTTCTCTTCTTCCTCACGGGTGAGACGCTCGGAGTGCTCGCTGCGGCTGTCATCCATGCCCGGAACGTTCTGCAATCCGAATCCCGAAGCGAGAAGAGTGATCTTGACTTTGGTGCCAAGTGCATCGTCTGTACCGAGTCCCCATTTGACTTCAACGGTTTCCTGATTGAACTTGCTCATGAACTCATCCACCTCGTTCATCTCCTCCATAGTGAGTTGTTCGTTCTCGCTGCTGCGGCTAAAGGTGATGTAAAAGAGCACTTTCTTGGAATTGAAAATATCGTTGTTGTTGAGCAGCGGACTGTGCAGCGCCTCCTGGAAGGCCTTCGTCACGCGGTTCTCGCCTTCGCCAAATCCGGTGGACATGATCGCTACGCCGCCATCTTTGAGCACTGTTTTCACATCCTGAAAGTCGAGATTCATGATACCGCGCATCGTGATGATTTCGGCAATGCTCTTGGCTGCGATGCTGAGCGTATCGTCGGCCTTGGCAAAGCCGTTGAGCACGGTGAGTTCGGGATAAATCTCGCGCAAGCGTTCATTATTTATCACGAGCAAGGCATCAACATGCTTTGACATCTCCTCAACGCCATCCAGGGCCTGATCGATTTTCTTATGTCCCTCAAAACGGAAGGGGATGGTCACGATACCGACAGTAAGGATGTCCATCTCCCGTGCGCACTGAGCCACGATGGGTGCAGCACCTGTGCCGGTGCCCCCGCCCATGCCTGCGGTGATAAAGGCCATGCGGGTGCCGTCGGTGAAGAGTTCGCGTATCTGTGGCAGGGAGTCGAGTGCTGCTTTGCGACCCACTTCGGGTTTATTGCCGGCACCGAGTCCTTCGCCCATCTGCAACTTGGTGGGCACAGGCGAATCGGCCAACGCTTTGCTATCCGTGTTGCAGAGGACATAGGTGACATCATGAATACCCTCGTTGAACATGTGTGTGACCGCATTGCCACCGCCACCGCCAACGCCCACAACCTTAATGATGCTGGGGTTGTTAACTTGGAGACCTGTAAACTGAATGCCTCCGGGTTCTATATTAAAATCTTCCATAAGTAGGACTTTTTTCAATCGTTAAATAGTTCTTTTAACCGTTGTTTGTCAAAAGTGCTGACCTGCAGTTTACGTTTATTCTTCAACCAATTTTCCTGCGGTTTCACGGAACCAATTGCCCATACGCGAGAACATATTCGGTTTCTTGGGTTTGCTGTCTTCCTGAGGCTTAGTCTCAGCGGCCGGAGTTTCCTCATTATCGCCGTCGGCGGGCTCGGTTAACTTCGTTTTATTATTTTTGACGATCCCGTCTCCGTCACCGGATGCCACACCCTGGAACGTAGGATCCTCCTTGGTCTTGTCGAAGAGGTCGGGTTCCATAGGTTTCTCGCTTGTGCATTCCTCATCTCCGCGCCGAAGCATGGCAACGAGGGTGGCCAATGTGTTGGTTTGGGGGTCGAGTTTGAGCGACGTATTGAATTCAGGAGAAGTGGGCAGTTGTCTCGTTTTTATCTTCTCGAAATGATGATACTCATTAAATGCCTTCTCCAGATCACGCATATTGGCTGCACCACCGGTGAAGATTATACCGGAGAGCAAGCGTTCAGTGTAGACATTGAGCTGTTCCCAAACGTTATCTATAATCTCCTGCTGCCGCGCCTCAATAATATTGAGCAGACGGCGTTCATCTGTCTGGCGGTCGTTGCTGATATTGATCATCCGATTCTCACGCCCCTCGTTATCCTCAGTGTAGGCGGAACCATAGGTACGCTTAAGTGCTTCTGCCTCCTCATGCTCTATGTGCAAGATAGAGGCGATATCATTCGTGATATTGTTGCCACCGAGAGGAATCACGACAAGATGACGCAGGATATTTTTCTCATAGACGGCTACGGTGGTGGTCTCCGCGCCGAAATCCACAAGGGCACATCCGGAACGCTTCTCCGCATCGGTCAGCAAATAGTCGGAAAGCAGCAGAGGCGCGATGAAGAACCCGCGTTCCTCGAGCTTGGCACCCGAAAGGCAACGACGTACCGCTTCGCACAAGGCCGTGCGGGCTATGATATTCTTATAGCAGCCTTCGACCCTGTCGGAGATAATACCGGAAGGCTCATTGGTTTGATGGATGCCTACACGAAACTCCTGCGGCACAACGTCCAGGATCTCGGCGCCAGGATAGTCCTGCTTATTGTTCTCGGCTTTCAATCCCTCGACAATCTCGTCGGTGATGCTTACCTTCACGTCGAACTGACGACGCACGGAATTGCCCACTGTGCGTAACGACTGCCCTGTGATGCCGACATACACGCCATTAACAAAGACTTTTTGCCTCTCCTCGATACGCTTAATGACCGCAGAGATCGCCTGAATGGTTTTATCGATGTTATACACGACCCCCTTGTGTACGCTATCGGGGGCACTCTCTTTCTCAAAGCCTACAATCTGCAGGCTCCCATCAGGCCTCTTCTGCCCGATCATGGCGCGAATGCCAGAGGAACCAAGTTCAATAGCAACGATGTTCTTGTCGACTCCCATAATATATTGTTTATAGTTTATTGTTTAATGTTTAATGAATGTTTCTGCCCACCTGAAGGTGAAGTTACGGATACCTGGCATTCCTTCCAATGACTACATTTCACTCTTCTGTTGTCCACTCAGGCTTACGGCTCCTGTTTCCGGGTCGCGATGACCTGGTTATCGTATTTCAGGCTGATGGTCTTGTATTTGTTCCATCCAGCCTTGTCGAGACCCTCTGTCTGGAAGATGCGCATTCGTTCCAGTTTATCGGCAATCTTCGAGGTATCGCCCAGCAGGATGACATGCTGGCCCACGCGGGGAGTGAGCGAGAGGTCGCCGGTGACATCGACATGGATTTCCTGAATCTGGTCGCGCCAATAAGGGTCGGAAGAGATGACACAGGCCATGGGCGAGTATAGCGGGCCGGCTGTAGTACGTTGCACGTGACCGGTCATCACGATGAGGTCTATGACATGATGGCCACGAGGCATCGTGCCGCCACAGTTATCGATATAGAAATCCTCACCAGCGACATTGAGAACGTGCAGGACAGGCACGCGCGGCGTCACCTGCAACATCACCCTGTCGTCGGATGTGGTATAGCACAAAGCCTTGTCGATATAGGGACTGGCCACCAACACAGACTCCAGTTCTGCCAAGTCGATATCAGCGATCGCACGCCCCTCGGGGAACAGTTTTTTCTTTACCAGCAGTTCGCGGATCTCGTTCTCATTGATGAAGTTCGTGTTCTTCTCATCGTTCACGACAATGTCCAGGCCTTTGCAAGCCGGCTCCTGCACGGGGCGGTTGAAGGTCGTCAAGGCAAAAATGAAATAAGCCAGGACGCCAAGCAGAATAGCGACTTTGATGGAGGTCTTGAAGATTGGACGCATAGCGTAATTGAAGATCACGGTCTGTAAAAGACGTTGTTGTTTATACTTGTTTGTATCTCAGAGCGACGGACTGACATAGAGCTGGCGCAGCAGGAGGGTCTGTTGCTGCTCGGAGCGTTCACTCCTCCAAGGAGCGTTGTTCAACAATTCTGGCGATTTCATCGGCATAGTTGTCAAGGTCGCCGGCACCGAGGGTAACAAGGACGTCGAATTGGAGGTTGCGTACAACCTCAAGGACGTCAGCCTTGTTGATTAACCGTCCGGGGACGCCAGGACGAAGGTTGTCGAGGATGATCTGACTGGTGATCCCCTCAATCGGCAATTCGCGAGCGGGATAGATCTCGGTGAGAATGACTTCGTCCAGCTGCGACAGCGCGTCGGCAAAATCGGGGTAGAAATCACGCGTGCGAGTGTAGAGGTGAGGTTGGAAAATGCCCACGATACGCTTTCCGGGAAACACCTCGCGGATGCTGAGGATGCTCTGCCGTATCTCCTCGGGATGGTGGGCATAATCGCTCAGATAGACTTTCCGGGCGTTCTTCACGTGGAAGTCAAAACGACGGTCAACTCCGCTGAACGAGGCCATACCGGCTCGTATCTCATCGGCCGTGACTCCGGCAAGCTGTGCCAGTGCCATCGCTGCAATCCCGTTCTCTATATTAACGCCCACAGGCACTCCCAGATGCACGTCGCGCACGGGCTCAATGGGAGAGACGAGGTCAAAAACGATTTCACCGCCACCGATGCGCAAATGCTCGGCATGGAAGTCGCCATGCTCACGGCTATAGGTATAGGTGGTCACGCCGTCCTGCACATGGGCTTGCATTTTCAACCCCTCATGAATAATCAGATAACCGCCTTTCCTGATGAGCTCAGTATAGTGGCGGAAACTCTCGAGGTATGCTTCCTCGGTGCCGTAGATATCAAGATGGTCGGGATCTGTAGCCGTAATGACCGTAGCGTAGGGGGCCAACCAATGGAAAGAGCGATCAAACTCGTCTGCTTCTATCACTACGTAATCACTTTCAGGCGAAAGAATGTAGTTGGTGCCATAGTTTTTGGTGATGCCTCCCAGGAAGGCATTGCAGCCGACATGGCTCTGGTGGAGCAGATGCGCGGTCATGCTCGACGTGGTCGTCTTTCCATGCGTGCCGGCCACACAAAGGCCCTTATGGGCATGAGTGAGCGTGCCAAGCACCTGCGCACGCTTCTGTATGTCGAAGTGGCGGCTCAGGAAATACTGCAGTTCGGAGTGCCCGGACGGTATGGCGGGGGTATATACCACAAATGTCGAAGCCTCATCGCGGCAGACATCGGGGATCTGGTGTACATCGTCTTCGTAATGGATATGTGCTCCCTCGCGTTCCAGTTCCTGCGTCAGCGGCGTTGGGGTCTTGTCATACCCTGCCACAAACAATCCACGTTGGATGTAATAGCGGGCGATCGCACTCATGCCGATACCTCCGATTCCTATGAAATAGACATTTTTATAGTGCATGTTATTGTTTTAGTTGACAATTTGGGTCTTTTAACGGGCAAGTCGTTTTAAGCGACTTAGGCTTGAATGCGCTGTTCCGCGCATTTTATCACCTCTTTGGCGATGATCTCTGCGGAGTTGGGCAAGCCCATGGCAGAGGCATTTTCTGCCAGGCGTTTCAGTTGGGTATCATCTTTGGCTGTAGCAAGAGCCAGGGGGATGAGCTGTGCCTGTGCGTCTACGTCGCGCACTAAGAGCGCGGCTTCGCGGTTGACAAGGGCCATGGCATTGTGCGTCTGATGATCCTCGGCGACATTGGGAGAAGGCACCAGAATGGAAGCCTTGCCCAAAAGGCAGAGTTCCGAGATACTGCTCGCACCGGCACGGCTGATGACTAAGTCTGCTGCACGATAAGCCTCATCCATGCGATTGATAAAATCCGTTACCTTGAGGTTGTCGGGACATCCATTCTCTGACAACTGCTGTTTAATCTGCTCGAAATAGTAACCGCCTGTCTGCCAAATCACTTGTACCTTGCTCTCCCCGATGAGATGGAGATTCGCAAGGACGCTCTCATTGATGGTGCGAGCGCCCAGACTGCCACCGATCACAAGGATGAGCGGACGCATCGGATCGAAGTACAGCTTCTCCATAGCCTCGGCACGCGTGAGTTTGCATTCGGTCAGTTGCTGACGTACGGGATTGCCGGTCAGCATAATCTTCTCCGCAGGAAAGAACCGCTCCATGCCCTCGTACGCCACACAAATCTTACGAACGCGCGAGCCCAACATCTTATTGGTCTTTCCCGCGAAAGAATTCTGCTCCTGTATGAGGCAGGGGATCCCCATCCTGGCTGCTGCTGCCAAGGTGGGATAGCTGGCATACCCCCCAACGCCCACCGCCACATGAGGTGCAAAGTCGCGAAGGATGCTCTTCACGATACGGTTACTTTTCCACATCTTGTAGGGCAGGGTGATGTTGCGCCACAGGTGCTGACGGTCGAAGCCCGCAATGGGCAGGCCCTTGATCTCGTATCCTGCGGCTGGCACGCGCTTCATCTCCATCCGGCCTTCGGCACCCACGAAGAGGATCTCCACGTCGGGAACTAATATTCTCAAAGCGTTGGCAATGCTCAGGGCCGGAAAGATATGACCTCCTGTGCCTCCGCCGCTAATGATGACTTTCAGTGATTGTTTCATTTTTATCTATAAAATGCGCGCAAAATTACGATTTTTTCTCTTATTATGAGCACTTTAAATGATTTTTTATGCGTTTAAGCGTCGTTTTCTTGAGGGGAACTCGTATAACGGCTTACAGAAAGAATCATTCCGATATATGCACAGTTTACCATTATGGACGAACCGCCACGACTGACAAGTGGCAGGGGTTGTCCGGTCACAGGGAGAATGCTCACTGCAACCATCATGTTTATGAGTGCTTGGGTGACTATAAGCAATGACAACCCCATTATGAGGAACGCGGGGAAATTTTTGTCGCACCGCTTGGAGATGCGTGCTGCCCGATAGAGCAAGGCGATATACAGGAGCAGCACAAACACTCCGCCGGCCAGACCCAGTTCCTCGATAATAATCGCGTAAATGAAGTCGGAGTAGGCCTGTGGCAGAAAATCGCGAACCTGTGAATTGCCCGGTCCGCGCCCTAAGATGCCACTTGTGGCCACAGCCACATGAGCCTGCGTAATCTGTGGATTGGTGTTGAGGTCGTAGGCCAAGGGGTCTTCGGGTATTTCTGTATGGTTTTGTACGCGATGCGCCCAAGTGACGACTCGCTTCATACCGGGGTAAGTACTCATCTTTTCCAACGTTGGTTCGGGGGTAAAGCGCAAGACTGAATATCCCACGGCAACGCCGATCACAAGGAGTCCCAGCAAGGCGCCCAGCTGTTTCCAGGGCACATTCCCCACAAACATCATCATCACGACAACGAAGAACGTAAAGAGCGCCGTGGAGAGGTTCTCGGTCACGATCAGTCCGCAGATGAGCGCCGTCATGAACAGGATCCATTTGAAGGCTGAAGCCGTAGCGCCCTTCTCGTCGCGCATCACGCTCAACAGCCAGGCCACTACCACGACAAGCGTTCCTTTGGCTATCTCGGAGGGCTGGAACGACACGCCGGCGATGCTCAACCAGCGGGCTGCGCCATTGGTGCCTTTTGTGAACATCGCTGCCACAAGCAACAGCACACTCAACACTGGACCAATGACTACGATCCAGCTGAAGTAGCGGTAGGGGATACGATGTACCACCCAAGCCACGCCCACTCCCAAGAGCAGATAGAGTCCGTGCATCAACACAGGACTCCAATAGGCACCTTTTTCATAAGTCATATTGCTTGAAGCACTATAAACCTCAAGAACGGAGATGATGCAGAGGAAAAACAAAATCATCCAGATGACTTTGTCGCCTTCAAACAAATGCCCGATATTTACTTTTTTGTTCTGTATGGTCATGGGGAACGGGTTGTACTGTTTGTCTAATTGGTTCTTTTAGTTCCTGTCGTTTCAACGCATCATAGATTTCTCGCCAGTGTCTTGAACTGTTCGCCTCTGTCTTCCATATTCTTAAAGAGGTCGAAGCTGGCACAGCAGGGCGACAAGAGGACAGTGTCGCCAGGTTTGGCCATACCATAACAGGCAGCAACACAGTCTTTCATAGAATGGGTATCGGCGGTAGGCAGTCCAAGGAGATCGAAGAATGCGTGGAGTGTACGGTTGTCTGCTCCTAAATAGACGAGGCCCTTGCATTTCTGCTGCACAAGTTCCTTGATCTGGTTGTAGTCGTTGCCTTTATCCAGACCGCCCAGAATGAGTATCGTGGGCTGTGTCATACTCTCCAGGGCATACCAGCAGGCATCCACATTGGTGGCTTTGGAGTCGTTGATGAAGGTAACGCCATGGACCTTGCACACGAACTCCAAACGATGCTCCACACCTTCAAAGTCGCTCAGGCTCTCGCGGATCACGTCGTTGGAGATACCGCTCAAGTCTGCTGCGATGCCGGCAGCCAGGGAGTTGTACATGTTGTGCTTCCCCGTGAGAGAGAGCGCTTCCTGTTCCATATTGAAAGGCGTCGGACGCTCTATCACATATTCTCCGTCGGCGATATAGCCGATCATCCCTTCCTTCCTGATGATGCTGAAGGGACACATTCGGCTCTCGATATGGTATTTCTCCAGTTCCCTGGCGATGACGGGGTCGTCGTTCCAATAGACGAACGCATCGTCCTTGGTCTGGTTCTGCAGGATGCGCATCTTGGAGTCGGTATATTCCTGCATCGAGTGGTGATAGCGGTCGAGGTGATCGGGGGTAATGTTCAGGAGCACGGCAATATTTGCACGGAAATCATACATATTGTCCAACTGAAAACTGGAGAGTTCAATGACGTAGTATTCGTGCGGTTCCTCGGCCACCTGTAGGGCGAGGCTGCGACCAATGTTACCGGCAAGGCCAACATCATAGCCAGCCTTTTTAAAGATGTGGTAAATGAGACTCGTTGTGGTTGTCTTTCCGTTTGAGCCTGTGATGCAGACCATCTTCGCGTGGGTATAACGACCAGCAAACTCGATCTCACTGATGATGGGGATACCTGCTGCCTTCACCTTCTCAACCATCGGGGCTGTTTCAGGGATGCCGGGACTCTTGATAATCTCATCGGCATTCAGCACCAGGTCTTCCGTATGCTGCTCTTGCTCCCACGAAATGCCGTATTTATCGAGCATTTCCTGATAATGGGGCTTGATCTTGCCCTTGTCCGTGACAAAAACATCAAACCCTTTCTTCTTGGCCAACACCGCTGCACCGACGCCGCTCTCGGCTGCGCCAAGTATAACAATCCTTTTCATATCCTTTATTCCTTATTCATTTTTATTTCACTTTATCTTAAACCGCAGCGTTTGGCTGCACCTTAAACCCCTAATAGAGTGAAGAGTGAAGAATTTGCAAGTCCTCTTGAACGCTTAAACTCTTAAACCGCATCCAACGGCTGCACCTTAAACTCTTAAACTCTTAAACCGCGAGTTCTGCTCGCCCCTTACCTTATCTTCAGCGTCACTATAGCCAGTGCACACATCATGATGGTGATAATCCAGAAACGTGTGGTAATCTTCGACTCCAGCCAGCATCCCTTTGGCCAGTTCAGCAGCACCCGGAAGTCGGCGGGCAGCTGGCCGGGTTTGATTCGGAAGGCATCGTGCAAGGGGGCGCGTTTGAAGAAGCGGAGCTTCAAACCACGGCGATTGCCGTATTTGGCATAGTTGGTCTGGAGAATCACGCTGACGCTCTCTATGAAGAAGATGAAGCAGATCAACGGCAGCAGCAGCTCTTTATGTATGATGATTGCGGTGACGGCTATGATACCGCCGATGGCCAGGGAACCGGTGTCGCCCATGAAGACCTGGGCAGGATAGGCGTTGTACCACAGAAAACCGATGAGGGCTCCCACAAAGGCCATCAGAAACACAACCAGTTCCTCCGAACCTGGCACATACATGATGTTGAGGTAGGAAGCGAACTCGGTGTGCGACGAGACGTAGGCCAGGATCGCAAGGGCAAAGCACATGATCGCGGAATTGCCGGCGCACATGCCATCCATGCCATCGTTCATGTTGGCACCATTAGACACCGCCATAACGATGAAGATGGTCACGAACACGAAGAGACCCCAACCTGCCGCATTCTTGTATTTGCCTAACCACGAACAGGCTTCGGTATAGCTCAGGTTGTTGTTTTTCACGAAGGGGATGGTGGTGAGTGTGCTCTTCACGGGTTCACTCTTGTGCACGATCTCCACTCCGTCTTGCTGCTGGATAGAGACGTTCTCGCGAATAACGGCATCGGGACTCAGCCACAGCACCAAGCCTACCACCAGTCCAAGCACGGCCTGACCGACCAGCTTGAGTGCAGGACTTATTCCGTCCTTACTCTTCTTCAGTTTCGTGTAATCATCGATGAAACCGAGCATTCCAAGCCATAACGTCGTTCCAAGCATCAGTAACATATAGATATTTCTGAGTCGGCCGAAGAGCACCGCCGGTACGACGGTGGCCACGATGATGATGATACCGCCCATCGTCGGCACCCCGATTTTCTCAACCCCAAAGGGATCAATGCTGGCATCGCGCTGCTGCTCGCTGATACTGTGACGCTTCATATACTTAATGAACCATTCTCCAAACCACGCCGAGATAATCAGCGAAAGCACCAAGGTCAAAAGGGCACGGAAGGAGATATAACTCCACATATGGGATCCCGGAATCCCAAACTCACCAAGATATCTGAAAAGGTAGTATAGCATATGAGGTGTAAGTTTTTAAGTTCTTAAGTTGTTTTTTTAGTTGACGAGTTGACGAGTTGACAAGTTGACGAGTTGGTTGTTTTGGAGTTTGTAAGTTTTTGAGTTCTTAAGTTTTTGAGTCCTCAGGTAACCACTCCCCTCCCGGGAGGGGTCGGTGGTGGGTCCCTTAGTCCCCTTAGTTCTCAAACGCCTCCCTCACCACCTCATGGTCGTCGAAATGGTGTTTGACGCCTTTTATCTCCTGATAGTCTTCGTGGCCTTTGCCGGCGATGAGGATGACATCGCCGGGCTGTGCCATCATGCAGGCCGTACGGATGGCTTCGCGGCGATCCACGATGCTGACGACTTTACGCTTGTCCTCGGGCTTCGTGATGCCGGCCAGCATATCGTCAATGATGGCTTGGGGTTCTTCGAAACGAGGATTGTCGGATGTTATGATCACGCGGTCCGACGCGCGCACGGCGGATTGTGCCATGAGCGGACGCTTGCCTTTGTCCCGATTGCCGCCCGCACCGCATACAGTGATGCACTGGCCGGGCTTCTTCAGGATCTCATTGATGGTGGAGAGGACGTTGTCGAGGGCATCTGGCGTATGGGCATAGTCCACAATGGCCGTCACGCCTTCTTGCGAACGAATCGTCTCGAAGCGTCCGTTCACGGGACGCAGCGTACTAAGCACCACCAGGACATCTTCGGGTTGTTTGCCCAGACAAATGGCCGCACCGTACACCGCCAACAGGTTCGAGACGTTAAAACGTCCGATGAATTGAGCAAAAATCTCGTGCCCGCAGATATTCAGCGCCATCCCGTCAAAGCCTTCCTCGAGTATACGGGCACGGAAATCAGCCATATCATGCAGACTGTAGGTTTTCACCGTGGCTTTCGTATTTTGTGTCATGAACAGGCCGTTCTTATCGTCGGCGTTGGTCACGGCAAAAGCATCCTTTGGCAGCTGGTCGAAGAATCCTTTCTTCGCGTCGCGATAAGCCTCGAAGGTCTTGTGATAGTCCAAGTGATCGCGCGTCAGGTTGGTGAAAATACCGCCCTTGAAGCGTAGACCGGCAATGCGCCGCTGGGCAACGCTATGCGAACTCACCTCCATGAAAGCGTATTTGCAACCGGCATCGGCCATCTGTCCCAACAGACGGTTGAGGGTGATGGGGTCGGGCGTAGTATGCTCGGTGGGGATTGCCGCGTCATCGATATAGTTACAGACGGTGCTGACCAAGCCGCACTGGTATCCGAACCGACGAAACATCTTATACAATAACGTGGCGATGGTCGTCTTGCCGTTCGTGCCAGTGACTCCGATCAAATCGAGCTTTTTGGTGGGTTCACCGTAGAAATGATGCGCCATCAGGCCCACCGAGCCTTCGCTATCTGCCACCTGTACGAAAGCGACTCCGGAGGGGCATGTCTCGGGCATCGTCTGACAAACGACAGCAACCGCACCTTGCTCTAATGCCTTGGGGATAAACTGATGGCCATCTACCTGCGTTCCGGGGACGGCGATGAAGAGAAAGCCTGGCTTCACCTGACGGGAGTCAATGGCGATGTCAACGATCTCGACCTCTGTATTGCCGGCGATCGTCTTGGGTTGAATCACTTGTAGGAGTTCCGAGAATTTCATATATCTTTGTTTTAGTTGTCGGGTTGGTCTTTTGGGATTACATCGTTCTTTCCTCACTGTGCCAGTTCCAGTGTTATCGTCTGGTCTTTCACCGCCTTGCTGCCAGCTGGGATATTCTGGCTCTTGACACGTCCCTGCCCGCGCAGTCGCACCTTCAAGCCACTTGTTTCCAGGATTGCTACCGCTTCGCGTGCACCCATTCCTGTCAAATCTGGGATAATGCCGGCACTGACTTCCGGCCGCTGGGGTGGCTCGGGCCGCTCGAAGACGGAGGTGCTGTCTGCGGCCTCTGACGGCTGACGATAGACGCCTTTGGCCATCACGTACTGTGCCAGTTCACTAAACACCGGACCGCATTGTCCGCCTCCCGAGGCGGGCAAGCCGCTCTTCTTGATGCAAACGATACAACTGTATTTGGGGGCCTCGGAGGGATAAAAACCACAGAAACTGACCATATACCGGGCTGGCGAGCCATGGTAGCTGCCGTGCTCGTCAGCCACCTGTGCCGTGCCCGTCTTACCACAGACCTTGAACTGCTTGCAACCTGCTTTCTTGCCCAGACCCTTGGGGTCGTTGACAACGCGCTCAAGAATAGCGTGGATATCTTTCAGCGTGCTGGACTTGCAGATGCGTTCTTTCACCACCTCCACGGGTACGACCTTCAGCACCTCGCCGTTGCGCTGTATTTCTCTTACGAAACGGGGCTTCACCATCCGGCCGTTGTTGGCGATGGCATTATAGAAGGTCAGGGTGTAGATGGGCGGGATTTGTGTCTCATAGCCGATGCTCATCCAGGCCAGGGCCGTTTTGCTCCAGTTGCTCCCGTCCGGCTTGGGACGACGTACCTGCGGAAAGCCTTGTCCCTTAAAGGGCAGGGAGAAAGGCACGCCTACGCCTTCGCGGTAAAGGCCGTCAACGTATTTCTCGGGATGATTGAAATAGTGTTCGTCAATGATGCGGCTCACGCCGACGTTCGACGAGAACATCAGACATTCGTCCACCGAGATATAACGGCCATAGCCGCCTTTGCGCCAGTTGTGGTCTTTCATCGCCCGGCCGTGCATCATATACACTCCATTCCCTACATTCACGCTGTCGCCGCGGGTGACGACTCCGTCTTCTAGGGCGACCATCATAGAAGCGGTCTTAAAGGTGGAACCTGGTTCCCAGAGATCCGTGATGGCATTGTTCTTGATCTCGGCATAATAATAGTTCCCGGGGGTGCCCAGACGCGTCATATTCACGATGGCCTTCACGTCGCCCGTGGCCACTTCCATCAGCACAACAACGCCCACTTCGCCATTCACTTCGTGGAGTTTGCGCACGAGTATCTTCTCTGCTGCATCTTGCATGCCAACGTCTATGGTTGAGATGATATCGAACCCGTTCAGCGGTTCCACGTCGGTCTTGTCCATCCACACCCGTCGCACCTTCTCGCGGTGCCGTTTTCCGTTTGTTCCGCGCAGGATGCTGTCGTACGCCAGCTCCAAGCCGTTCATGGCCGAATCGCACGTCGGCACCAGAGCTCCCAATGTGCGCTTGGCCATATTTCCATAAGGCTTCTGGCGCTGGGGGATCTCCTCTGCATAGAAACCGGTCTTGATGCGGCCATACCGAACGTACGGGAGTTTCAGGAACTCCTTATATTTAATGTACGAGACATTGCGCGCTATCAGCAGATTGCGTCTGTTCCTGCGCTTTCCCGACAACAGCCTCTCACGGAATTCCTTCTCCGAGGTCTCGGGGAAGAGTTCGTGCAGGCCCAGACACAGACTGTCGAGTTCCTTTACGAAAACCGTATCGCGCCATTCTCTCAGGCGACGTTCGGCGACACTGTCATTGGGGTCTCTGACGACAAAATCCGCACGCAGGGTATAGATGGGCATCGAGCCCACCAGCAGCTGGCCGTCGGCGGAATAGATATTTCCGCGCACCGCGGGAATATCTTTTTGCTGCGAGGCCATCCGTTTGCGAACTGCCTCCCAATAGTCGTCCTGGACAAACATCTCATAGGCCGCCGCCGAAATCACGGCAACACCTACCAGTGTCATCACAATGATCACAAACAAGTATCGGGGTATCGTATGTTTGCTGTCGAATTTCATGCGCCGGAGGTCTTTGTTAACGGTGAATAATAAAAGGGGGTTCCTTGGGGGCGGTCAGGAGGCTGTCACCAAAGGATTTCAGAGTATTTTCTATACTGCTCTGACGGGTGAACATCGTCAGTTCTGCATATTGTGTGAGCGCATAGTTCTTTTTCTCTGTCAGCTCTTTGCGCAGTTGTTCGTGCTCGATGATTTCCTGCTGGGCAGCATAGCGGTTGGTAATATACAGGATGGCCAGCACCACCAGCAGCAGGATGAAGACGATATTCCGGCGGAGGAAGTCGCCGATGAGATAGTCTCCTCCGAGGATCTCGCGCAACGACACCTGCGGGAGGTCCTCCGTCAACAGAATGCGCCAGGCGGAGCGTGGCTCCGAGGATGCTTCCTCGACAACAGCCATGGGGATGTCATCTGCAGGTTCTTCTCCGGCACCCACCACCACGTCGAAGGCGACCTCCTCCGCCGGCGACGCACCGTCCATAGCATCATCGGCCAAAGTCTCTTCGACCCGGCCTGCTGCCTCCTGTTCTGAATCCACGATTATCAGACGATCGGCATCGTGAAATCCTTTCTCAACTTTGCGTTTCATATTCACTTTACTCTTACCCGGCGACGAATGCCATCATATCACTTAATAGATGAATGCCATCTTATCACTTATATAAAGAGGTGTTTCTACTCCTATTTCTATCACCCCTAACTTCATTTACCAGTTGACTAAGTACCATTTACCATTTGGGCTTAACCCTGAACCATTAACCACTTGGACTTAACCATGAACATAATTACTTAGGCTTAACCATGAACATAATCACTTGGGCTTAACCCTGAACCATGAACCGTGAACCCTTAACCATGAACCCTTAACCATGAACCCTTAACCACCAGCTCAGCTGCGGTTCTCCCTTTTTTCAGCGATTCGCAGTCGGGCGCTGCGGCTTCGGGGGTTGCGTGCGATTTCATCCGCGTCCGGAGCGATCGGTTTGCCCACTTGCACGAAAGGCGCTGTCACATGCCCGTAGATGTCTTGTACGACTTCGCCCTCGATATTCCCGGCCCGAATCAGATTCTTCACCATACGGTCTTCCAGGGAATGGTAGGCAATCACTACGAGTCTGCCGCCCGGGCGCAACAGCTCCGTTGCCGCCAAAAGCATGTCCCTGAGGGCATCCATTTCATGGTTCACCTCAATGCGCAGGGCCTGGAACGCACGCGCCAAATCCTTCTTCTCGCGGTCCCTGCCCAGCATGGGCGCCAGCAGTTCAGCCAGTTCTCCGGTCTGGCGCAGCTCCTTGCCGGCACGCGCCTTGACGATACTGTTGGCCAGACGCGAGGCCTGTTTCAGTTCGCCATACAGGCGGAAAACGGAAGTCAGCTGCTCGGCACTGTAGGCGTTCACCACGTCCGCGGCCGTGATACCGCCCTGACGGTTCATGCGCATATCCAGCGGGGCGTCGGCGCGAAAGCTGAAACCGCGCTCGCCGACATCGAAATGGTGGCTCGATACGCCCAAATCCGCCAGCAGGCCGTCGATGGCCTCTACGCCGTAATACCGCATCCAGTTCTTCAGATAGCGGAAATTCGAGCGGACCAGCGTCCATGTCGCCTTCCCCTCGGCCTGTTCTGCCTCAAGCCCGACCTGGCGGATAGCATCCTCGTCCTGGTCGAAGCTGAAGAGGTGACCCTCGGGCCCCAAACGGTTAAAAACCTCATGACTATGTCCCCCTCCGCCGAGGGTAACATCCACATAAACACCGCTTTGACGTATGTTAAGGCCGTCCACTGACGGGGTCAAAAGCACCGGTATGTGATACTCACAAGGATTCATGCCGCAAAATTACACAGAATCTTTGAACCATGCAAATAATCAGGCAAAATATTTTTATAAATCTTACAAAATGCGGTAAATTCGTTATTTACGAGTTGAAGTTTTACTTTAAAGTTTAAGCCACGCTACTGAACCGCTACTCCTTAAAAGGTACAAAAAGCGGCCCCACGGGGCTTTTTTGGCTAAAAAATTTGGATGATCCGAAGAGAACCGCTATCTTTGTACCCAAATAGGCCAAAACGTTTATGAGAATACGTTCTATCAAACACCTGACATTGCTGGGCTCTCTGGCCCTCACCCTGGGAACGGCACCGCTCACGGCAGCGGCCTCGCCCAATACCATCTTCCTCCTCACTCCTCACCCCTCCCTCCTCACTCCTCACTCCTCCCTCCTCACTTCTCACTCGCCCTCCGCGCAGCGACGGGATTCCACGAGGATTCAAAGCGCACGCATCCTGCAGCCTACCGTTCGACGCGAACTGCCGGACATACGCCACCAGATGCTCACATCGCCCCAACCGGTAGAAATACGGCAGCAGGGACGTAACCTGTGCGTCACCAGCCGCTACAACCAGCTCCTGCCTGTCTATACCGCTAACGGCTCGCTCTACTCCTCCTTCCGCATCAATAAGGGTACGAACTGGCTGAGCGGCCTGCCGCGCGGATCGTATATCATCAACCATCAGAAATATACCATCAATTAATCAGAAATATACCATCAATTAAATGGACGCTTCTGCTACTATTGACATCGACCGGATTGTGCGCGCTCGTGCCGGGAAGAAGGCTCGTTTCATACCGCGTTTTGCAACGCGCTGGCTGGAGCGTTTCATCCACCAGGACTTTATCAACAGCTATCTGCAGGAGGGGCGTACGGGCGTGGATTTCTGCGAGGGCACCATCGAGAAACTGGGGGTCACCCTCCAGGTGGAAGGACGCGAGAACCTGCCGCACGACGGCAGACCGGCCACGTTTGTGAGCAATCATCCGCTGGGTGCCATCGACGGGGTCGCCCTGGGCGGGATTATCGGCAGGGCTTATGACAGCCACGTGAAATACCTGGTCAACGATCTACTCATGAACCTGAAGGGACTCGCGCCCCTGTGCGTACCCATCAACAAACTGGGCGGACAATCCCGCAACCTCCCCCAACAGATCAACGCGGCCTTCGGGTCGGAGAACCATATCATCATGTTTCCTGCTGGCATCTGCTCCCGCCTCATCGACGGAGAGATACGCGACCTGCCATGGGGAAAGACCTTTGTACAGCGCAGCGTGCAGACCCGCAGAGACGTCATTCCCATCCATTTCATCGGCGAGAACTCCCCTCGGTTTTATCGCATCGCACGATGGTGCAAACGCCTCGGCATCAAATTCAATATCGCCATGCTTTTCCTGCCCGACGAGATGTACCGCTCCCGCGGACGACATTATACGGTCCGCATCGGCAAACCTATCCCCTACCAGCAATTCGACAACAGCCGCACCCCAACCCAATGGGCTCAATGGGTGCGGGAACAGGTCTATAAGCTGTAGCAAATCCCTCATCCTATGAATATGTTACCCATCATCGATCCCATCCCTGTCGACATCCTCAAAAGCGAACTCACCGAAGAAAAGAGACTGCGCTTTACCAACAAGTCGGACAACGAGGTTTACATCGTCACCTGGCAAGATTCACCGAACGTTGTCCGCGAAATCGGACGATTGCGCGAGATCGCTTTCCGCGCTGCGGGTGGCGGCACAGGACAACCGCTCGACCTCGATGAATTCGACACCATGGAGAATCCGTACAAGCAGCTCATCGTCTGGGACCCCGAGGCGGAGGCCATCCTCGGTGGATATCGCTATCTCCTGGGACCGGAGACGCGTTTCGACGAGAAGGGACAGCCCATCCTCGCAACCTCGCACATGTTTCATTTCTCCGACCGCTTCATACGCGACTTCCTCCCCTACACCATCGAACTGGGACGCAGCTGGGTGACGCTGGAGTACCAGAGCACGCGTGCCGGCAGCAAGGCTTTGTTTGCATTGGACAACCTATGGGACGGACTCGGAGCGCTCACGGTCGTCCTGCCCAATGTGCGCTATCTGTTCGGCAAGATGACGATGTACCCGAGCTACGACCGCCAGGCGAGGGATATGATCCTCTTCTTCCTGCAGAAGCATTTCGGCGATCCCGACAAGCTCATCATCCCGATGAAACCGCTCAAAATTGAGGCTGACCCTCAATCCCTGGCTCAGCTTTTCTGCGAGGACGACTTCAAAGCGGACTACCGTATTCTCAACCGCGAGGTGCGGGCGCGAGGGTACGACATCCCGCCTCTGGTCAACGCGTACATGGGACTCTCCCCTACCATGCGTATGTTCGGCACCGCCATCAACTACGGCTTTGGCGATGTCGAAGAGACAGGCATCCTCATCGCCGTCAACGAGATCCTCGACGAGAAACGCATCCGGCATATCGACAGCTTCGCACGTGAGCATCCCGAAACCGTAGCACCCACGAGCGGTGCCAATCCGGTCATCAGCTGAACCTCTCAAGTCTTCCCTCATTTTTTTATTTTTCCCTCTTGTTCCGTCATGGAACACTCTTGCCAATCCGTTAACCCGTCTGCAAAACAAATGAAAAAACTCAATTACATCCTTGTGGCGTTGCTGCAATTGCTGATGATGACAACCACAATGTATGCGGTCCCCGTTAAACCAGGCCTGCACCGTACCCTTACCCTCCACGACGGTGCCCTCCTTCAAGCCACGTTAGTAGGCGATGAATACGGCCATTTCTGGTTAGGAGAAGATGGAAAGGCGTACCGCAAATCTTCCTCCGACGACCTTTATTACACGGTCAGCGCACAGGAGGTGCAGCAACGGGCCGCCGTGCGGCGTGCCGCACGCAACTTCCACCGCTCCCGCCGCCTGGCGCCGCAGAAGATCGGCGCCGTCAGCAACTATATCGGTGCCAAGAAGGGGCTGATTATCCTGGTCAACTTCTCGGATGTCAGCTTTCAGAGCGCCAACAACAATGCGCTTTACCAGCGTATTGCCAATGAGCAGAATTTCTCCTATGACGATTTCAAGGGGTCGATGTACGACTATTTCTATGCGCAAAGCGACGGACAGTTTCAACTGACCTTCGATGTCGTCGGCCCCGTCACGGTGAACAAGTCTCAAAGCTACTATGGCAGCAACGACAGCGAAGGCAACGACGAGCATCCTGCCGAGATGGTCATTGAGGCGCTGAAACTGGCCAACTCACAGGTCAACTACGCCGACTACGACTGGGACGGCGACGGCGAGGTGGACCAGGTGTATGTCATCTATGCCGGCAAAGGGGAGGCCGACGGAGGAGCCGAGGAAACCATCTGGCCGCATGAGTGGCAGCTGAGCAGCGCCAGCTATTACGGCGATGGCTCCGGAGCTCAGACCTTGGACGGAATGACCATCAACACTTATGCCTGCGGCGGAGAACTCAACGGCTATAACGGCACCATCGCGGGCATCGGCACTATGTGCCATGAGTTCAGCCACTGCCTCGGATATCCCGACTTCTACGACACCGACTACAGCGGCGGACAGGGCATGGGATATTGGGACCTCATGGACAGCGGCTCATACAATGGCAACGGCTATCAGCCCGCAGGATACACCAGCTACGAGCGCTGGGTGGCGGGATGGAAGACTCCTGTCACACTGACCACCACGCAGTCTGTCTCCAATATGAAAGCGCTGTCCGACGGCGGAGAGAGTTATGTCATCTACAACAACGGCAACACGAATGAGTATTTCCTGCTCGAGAACCGACAGCTGACGGGGTGGGACGAA